>QHXE01001035.1:515-4821 GCA_003222835.1 Acidobacteriota bacterium
CGCGAGATCATCGTCGAGCAAGTGACGAACGGCCTGGTGGTGCGTAGCCAGCAATCGCGCCGCCTTGGGTTTTGGGAACATCTCTTCGGCCATAGCCCTAAAGAGCAGGTGACGATCAAGGCCCCGCGTCAGATTGCACTGTTGCTGACCGGCGTAAATGGACGCGTGTCCAGCAGCGATATAGAAGGGGCGCTGGAGCTGCGGGGAATCAACGGAAAGGTCGATTTGGGACAGGCTACGACTTCGATTCAGATTAGCGGCGTCAATGGAAACGTTGCGGTGGGCATGAAGCAACTCGGGGATGGCGGGGCTCGGGTGAGCGGAGTGAATGGCAATATTGAGCTGCGGCTGTCAAAGGATCTGAATGCCGACCTGACTGCCAGAGGCATGAATGGCAACCTGCGATCGGACATTCCGGAAGTGAACGTTGAAAGGGAAGAACACGGTTCGCGCTATGCTGCGCGCATCGGAAAGGGCGGCGCACCGATTACGATTAGCGGCATTAACGGCAACGTGAGGCTAATGCGCCAGGAAAGTTCAGCAACCGGTCCTGCGGCGAGCGATCAGAAATCGGCTCTGCAGAAAGAAGGGAACGCGACGACAGAAAGTAAGGTCCGTTAGGAGATCTGAACAGTCAGTGTGCCAAGAATATGAATGAGAAGGAACCAACCATCTCTTCAATTCCCAAGTTGAGTTAGCGGTGCGGAAGATGCGACTCGGTTGCGGAGTTTATCAAACATCCACGCTCCCAATAACCAAATGGCGCACACGCCGACCATCACAAGTGAAAACCATTGACCGTATACTCCATCGGCAGAGAATTTTTCGGTGGCCCCGTGGATCGCATCACTGTTAGGCAATAGTCCAGCCTCTGAAAACTCATGAAATGAATAGAAGGCCACTTGGGCCATGAATAGCAACAGAAAGATCCCGGTCACTTGAAAAAAACGGCGCACGTTGATTAAGTGTCCGAACCGTGCCCATGCCCAAGCCATGCTGCCGGCAGCGATGAGTCCCAGCAGCCCGCCCCAAATCAATCTTGGACTGCGGACTTGCAGCAGCATCAGTGCGGTTTCCATTCCTTCACGACTTATCGTCAAGACCGTAAAGAGGAAAACTCCCGCGAAGGCCATCCATCCAGTTCGACGTCCGGAAACTTCGCCCAGGCGTTCTTCCATTCTCTGTTTCAGCTTAGGTCCGATGCGCCACATGTAAATCACGAGGGATCCGACCAACACGATCGCGACTACGCCTAAGATCGCTTCGCGCAACGACTCGTTCCCGAGAAACTGAGCGACTGTGCCGCCAAGGTACCTCTCGATCAATTCGCTGTTGCCGGTTTGCATTTGGAAGAGCAGGTAACCGAGCCCGCCGCTGATGCCCAGCGCCGTGGCGATCGCCCAATACACGGCAGGCGCCAGTTGCCTTTGCCCGGATTTTCTCAAGTAAGAAAAGATGACGGCTACGAGCAAGAACGACTCGAAGCCTTCGCGGAGAATAATGATGAATGACTGAAGCACGATTAGCGAAGCGTTAACTCGAAATTCTTCATCGCGCCAGAAGTTCTGGCCGCTTCGCAGTATGCCTCAAATTGAAAATGATTGTCAATTTCGGGCGAGGCGAAGGAGCGAAAGGGCAAAGAGTGAAGAGCAAGGAGCAAAGAGTGAAGAGCAAAGAGCAAAGAGTCGAGGCTTGTCGACTATGTTCTTGCCCTTCGCGCTTTGCTCTTTGCCGTTCGTTTACTCTGAGCGACGGTCAAAGATGGAGTTAACAACGAAGAAGGCGATCATGCCGCCTCCGATCACCGCGCAAGTAGCGACCGTGCGCCAATCGCGAGCAGGCAAGCAACTACCGCCACCAGAATGCAGGTGCTCGTCGTCCAGAACGAGATAGCCCTGACCACGTCGGGATTCAGGAAACCCCTTCGAATCTTGCGACCTTCGAATTCCTTCATATCATTCTACTGTGAGCTGGCCGGAAGGATGATCAAGTCTGCGCGTGCCGGTCCCAGCTCAGTGACCGCGCTGATGCGCAACGGAAGATGTCGCGAGTCGTCACCGACCCACATGCGCAGTTGCAATCGATCACTTTGCGGATCATCCGGGACCGTCAACTGCAACATAATCGCCGAGATCTTTTGGCCATTAAGCTCGATCGTTTCTCTTCGTTTGGACTCGATCAGCAAAGTGCGCGGTTTACTAACCGCGAGGATGGAAATCGCATTTTTCTTTTGTGGTGAAAGGTCGAAGGTCCTCAGTGCGTAGACCAGCGAAAGCAAATCATGCGTCCCTACGGGAATCTCGATCCGCTGCTTCTCGTTCGTCGTTACGGCTCCACGATTTTGATCCAGATCATAACTTCGCTTCGCGCGATGCTTGCCTTCGGAAAGTGAGAGTTCAGTTCGAAAGGGAAGCAGAGTTTCCGGGTCGACATAAGAAGTTATTTGGTCGTTCACCGCGAAGACCTTCATCAGCGAGCCAGCTAAGGTGATGGAACCGACTGACTGGGCGGCGGCGCCCAAATAGACCTGATAGTTGAGTTGTTCCCCAACCTTGAAGGGAAGATCCAAAGGCGGCTTCGGGCGCTCATCGGGTGTTCGCGTCGGCGTTGGTCTGGGCGCCGGAATTATCTTCGTTCGTGGGCCTGGTCCTATGGGTGGAGGCACAATTTCCGATCCGGCTAGTTCAGCGCGAATCTCTCCCGCCGGATGTTTCGCGATTATCAACACCGGGACATGCCGCTCATCATCGCTAAAATACACGCGGATGTTGTAATCGGGTCCGCCCTTGACGTTCACCCGAGTCGCGATTGCATTGAACGAACCGACATTGGTCTTGACCCGTTGTTTGCCGCTTACTTTAATTCCGCGTGGAACACTTCGTTCTCAGCGCGAACCGTAATGAAATACGAAGCGCCATCGACGAGTGGCATGGCCCGCGCGCGGTAAAGGGCGGCAATGAGATCGTAAGTTCCCGGAAACTCTCCAGTCCTCAGCGCGGAGGGAATGGCGTCGGCGCCTGCTGGTTGATTGTAATCGCTCGAGAACTCCGAAGCTCGATCTGCCCCGTGCACTACTTGCTGGGAGCGAAACGGCAATCCTGATTCCGGATCGACGTACGTGGTGTAGTCGTTATTAATCGCGAAGAGGGCTACGCTCACAACGCCCGAAGTCTCGACGTGGGCGCGCAGTTGGATGCCGTCGCGATTGAAAAAACGTCCACGGCCAGCCACAAACAACTCTACATGCGCGGCGCTGATGAAATGCGAGAAGTCAACGTTGTAGGTCAGGCGCTCGCCAACGCGGTAAGCGTTTTCATTGAACGGAGCTTGAGCGGCTTCGCTTCGTTGCTGGGCCACAATGGTGCAAATGAGCGAAACCAGCAGGGCAGTCAGTTGGACGAGTTTTCGTGAGAACCTCAGCGTTGCGTGCACCTCGAAATGATAATGGCAAGTTGCTGCATGCGCAACAACTCATTCCAACTGAACGCTTTGAGTTGCCTTTAGTTCCGCTGATCTGGTGCGGGTTTATGCACTTCTCGCATCGCTGCATCGATATCTTCGACGATTTTTCGTGCGGCGCCCGGCGGATCTTCGGCATTCAAGATCGGCCGGCCTACCACCAGATAATCGGCGCCGGCGCGAATTGCTTCGGCAGCATTCAGAGTCCGTCGTTGATCCTGGGTTTCGTCTGCGCTCGAGCGGATGCCTGGAATGACAATCAAGAAGTCGCGATTAGCAACCGTTTCGCGAATGATCCCTATCTCTTGCGGCGAAGCGACGACACCGTCGAGCCCGCAATCAGCAGCCAGGCGTGTTAGTCGGGCGACCACCGTGGGCGGTTTATCATTGATTCCAAGCTGTTCCATGCTGGCTTGATTTAAGCTGGTTAGCAGCGTAACGGCGATTACCTTCGGTTTCATCAGACGCTCGCGTTCGGCGGTTTCAGCAACTGCTTCCGCCGTGCGCTTCATCATCTCCACACCGCCGGACGCATGAACGTTGAAAATTGAAACACCGAGGCGCGTCGCTTCGACTCCGGCAGTGGCTACGGTGTTTGGAATGTCGTGAAATTTTAAGTCAAGAAACACGCCGCCGCCTTTTCTGATGATCGCGCGCACGATGTCAGGACCGGCGGCGGTGAAGAGTTGGGAACCGATCTTGAACAGGCCGACAACGTCACGCAGCGAGTCGAAGAGGGGGACGGCACGATCGGCAGAATCGACATCGAGCGCGACAATCAGTTTGTCTTTTGCTGCGCGTGTCACGAGTTTCCCAAGCCCATCTAGTTTAGCTACAGGGCCACAGA
>QHXE01001036.1 GCA_003222835.1 Acidobacteriota bacterium
GCTGCTGGCCATTCAACAAAATCTTGGCGTCAATGTCGAAGGGACCGTTCACACCGAGGTTATTACTGAAGGCCATCGGCCGGATGTAGTCCGGTACTGTTTGGCCGTTGAACGTGTTAGTGGTCGTGTTGGGAATCACCCAACCGGTAAAGACGCGCGCAAAGTTTGTGACCTCCGCTGGCCCGTAAGTCGGAACGCGATTTCCATTCGCGTCCAGAACCGGAGTCCCGTCCTGATTCAGCGTGTCTACTCCTATCGAAAACAACTGCATCACCTCACGGGCGTAGTTCTCGTTCGGAGCCTCCCTTGAATTGCCTGCCATGTTTAAATAGGTCCCCATGCCGGGATTGAGGGTGATCTCAAACAGTAGCTGCCGGTAATTGCCAAAGGCATTCCGATCCAATATCTGCAAATAAGGTGCGTACCAACCGCTCTCGTTATTGTTCAGATCGCGACCTGCGACCACGATCAATTTATGCAACGCGAAAGCAACCCGCTGACGTAGCTGATCGGGCTTACTCAGAGCATTTGTCACGAACTGCTTATGCAACAACTCCAGACTGTAAGCGTTAAAGCAGTCCGGACACGTCTGAGTCGGCCGAATTATGGGGTAAAGGGTGGTCAATGGGTAGTTCGCTTGCACGTCACTAAACAGGGGCGGCGTATTGAATTGTTCGGTTAGGTAAACCTGCATCCCGACCTGTCGCAAATGATTGAGATCGGAGTCGGTCGGGCCCCACGTCGCTTGTTCGAGAAACCTGAGCGCGTCGGGACCGCTGGCCATGGATGGATCTGAAAACTGTGCGCGGTATTGAGCAATAGTTTGGGGTGTAGCTGCGGGCGGCGGTGTAGCGGGCGCAGGCGTGCCCACTCCAGGATTGTCGTCGGCAGGTCCATTGCCGATTTGCCCTATGGGTCATCAAATCGTTGAGCCGCAACACGACCATGTAAATTCCTTCGAAGCCGGGCACCTGTCCAATGTATTCAACCTTCAACGGATAGTGAACATGTGCGGCGTCTTCGGCATCGGCGCTCAAAGCATTCGCGGGCTCCCCGGACAGCAGGACGAGGTTCATGCAAAAGAGCGTAATGCGTGTGCGTGGATCGTTCGGGCTAAAGTTTCCTTCCGAGCTCAAGGAGAACGGTTCGGCTCGCATCGAAACCGATTCCAGTGCAACGGCGCGCGTAGATGTTGCGGATACGCTGAATACCAGCGGGCTGTTCTGCGGTGCGGCGAATGCGTTCGCGAAAGGGCCAGATATTAAAGCCGACAACATAGCGGAAACAAAACTCCCGAAATGCCGACGCAAAGCAAAAGCTCGATCTCTCATAAGCGGTTTCTCAGGATTCAAAACGACACTAATGAGAATTATTGGTGCACCCAGCAGGACTCGAACCTGCGGCCTTTTGATTCGAAGTCAAACGCTCTATCCAACTGAGCTATGGGTGCACATGGGTAAATGGTAAATGGGAAATGGTGAATCGTAAAGACGGGAAGGCATTTTCGATTTCTCATGATTTCTCATTTGTCATTTTTCATTTGCTATTGGTCGTACCCGCACTAACGTGGCCACAGACGACAGATCGAGAGGAATCAGGATCGATAACAAATGGCAAACTATGGCAAATGAAAAATGCCAAATGGGAAAACGCTCACTTAGTTCCCTTCGGAGGTTTCGCTGACTCTGCCGGCGGATTCATATCAGCTTGAAATTCATGACGAATGAAACGGACCAGATCATCAATCTCTTCCGGTTTCAGCTTGTCTTTGAAGGCCGGCATGCCATCGCCGCCTTTAGTGATTTGTTTGAGGAAGTCTGAATCGGGATGATGCAAGGCGTGACCTTCGCGCAGGCTCGGCACTTTCAGTCTCGTTCCGTCTTCCAGTTTCACGGGGCCGCCTTCGCCTTTTCCGCCGTGACACTCTTTGCAATTCTTCATGAATGTCGCGCGCGACGCGGCAAATGCGTCCGGGGTGGCGGCGGGACCCGGCGTCGACGTATTGGTACTTGTTGTCTTTGTTGTAGGCGTACAGCACGCAGCGGACAAAACCAAGAGCAGCACCACGGAAAGAACTAGTGAACGAACCATCATCAGTCACCTCGAACAATTAATCTTGGCAAGGTCGCGGCAGTATAGCATGCGGCTTTGATCTTTTGAGCTTGGGTCTTGGCGCTTTGAGAACGATTTGTGACGAGCGCATGTCCGAACCGCGAGCGGTAGCGATGGGAACCCTTTGATGTCGCTTCTTATGAAAGAACGCGACTGTGCTTCGTGCCTTCCAGGTTGACTATTTATCCGTTCGCTACCGCTCGCGGTTCGGACACTACTTCGCATAGCGGTTTACGCGCGCACCAAAAGACCGCAGCGCCGGTTGCAAACCAGCGAAGATCAAAGCAGAATGTCTTTGCGCAAAACCCAAGCATACTGGCGCAACTTACGGATTAGACGAGCGAAACTCATTTTTTGATCCAAAACCATGAGCATTGAACGCGATCAAACGAATAACTCT
>QHXE01000039.1 GCA_003222835.1 Acidobacteriota bacterium
CTCGCCATAAAACGGCCAATCTCATGAAATGAAGTATCCAGAGTTGCTTCATCGGCGAGATAAACCAGGCGGAAGTATCCCTCATTTTCCTGACAACCAAAACCCGAGCCGTGAACCACGAGCACGCTGGTTTGGTCCAGCAAATCGAGAACGAAGCGCTCATCCGTTCGTCCCTTTAGATCCTTCACCTTGATCAACATGTAGAAAGCCGCCTCCGGAGTAGCACATGACAAACCCTCAATCGTTCGCACATGATCGATCGCGCGGTCGCGTCTCCTTTCGATGTCGGCGATGAAGCCCTGAAGAAAATCCTTGTCGCCACTCAACGCAGGCTTAATCGCATATTGTGTCGGAGTAGGTGAACATAGTCTCCCGCTCGCAAGGCGTATTATGGCGGCGATGAGATCACTCATTTTGTCCGAATTCGTGAAGCGCATCCAACCGATGCGCCAGCCGGGAACCATGTGCGTCTTAGAGAGACTTTCCAAAGTTATCAATGGAGCGCCGGATGTTTTCGCCAGTACTGAGGACGCATTCGGTGGTTTGCCGAAACATAACTCGCGATAGACTTCATCGGCGATGACCAGCAGATTGCTTTGCGCGGCCAGCTCCAAAAGCTGGCGGATAGTTTCATTCGGAGTGACGGAGCCGGTCGGATTGTTGGGGTTGATCAGAAGCAGGGCTTTAGTTCGACTGCTGATCAAAGAGCGCACTTCGTCAACGGAGGGCTGCCAACCTTGTGATTCGTGCAACCGGTAGTAACGAGCATCGGCTCCAAGCTTATTGAGGATTGCCGGATACAACGGATATCCGGGCGCGGGCAACAGCACTTCGTCACCGGGATTGACGAGCGCCGTCAGCACGAGATCCGCACCTTCCGAGGCGCCGCTGGTAATGATCACTTCATCGGTTTTGGTGGGCACGCCTAACTCTGTCGCATAGTTGGCAACTGATTCTCTGGCTTCGGGCAATCCTGCCGAATGCGCATACCCGGTGAAAGAGTCAGCGAGCGCGCGTTGGACAGCTTCGACAATATTCGGAGGCGGGCGAAACCCGAAGGCCTGCGGATCGCCGATGTTCAGGTAAGTAACGGGCCGCCCACTCCGTTCCAATGCTTCCGCGGCTTGCACGATGTTGCGAATTGCATAAGTAAAGTTCGCAGTTCTCTTAGCAGGAACGATCATTGGTTTGCGCTCGCTGTCATCGCGATTTTGCTTCCTCCGCTTGCGTTTGCACAACTGAGTGCCTGAGTAAGATCTTCCACCAAATCATCGGCGTCTTCGATGCCCACTGAGAGACGCACGAGATCCTGAGGTGGCGCAAGACGGCGTTTGAGTACGCTGGGAATACTGGCGTGCGACATGCGGTAAGGTAAACTGATCGATGAACCCACCGAGCCGAAGCTTACGGCGATGGCGAATAGCTTCGTGGCCTCCACCAGCTTCGCTGACATTTCTGGATCACCAGTGATGAAACTTATAACCGAGCCGTCGCCCTGAGCTTGACCACGGTGAACTTCATGCCCTGGGTGATCCTTGAGACCCGGGTAATAGACTTTTTTGATCCGGGGCTGTGTTTCAAGAAATTCAGCGACTTTATTCGCGGATTCATTCTGCTGCTTGACGCGGATGGCCAATGTCTTCAGTCCGCGCAATAACAGCCAGGATTCAAACGGGCTTAATCCAGCTCCTTCGGCGTTTTGTTGAAAAGCGATTTGCTCGTGCAGCGACGGATCGTTCGTTATGAGCGCCCCAGCGGTGACGTCACTGTGGCCACAGAGAGATTTCGTCGCAGAATGAATCACCACGTCGGCGCCCAAATCCAGCGGACGCTGTAACACCGGTGAAAGGATGGAGTTGTCCACGGCGAACAGTACATTGGCGGCGGAGGCAACTTGGCTGAGGCCGCGAATGTCGCAAATGCGGAGGAGCGGATTGGTCGGAGTCTCGACCAGGATAAGTTTAGTGCGCTGTGTCAGTGCGGCTCTAACTGCATCGAAGTTGGTAGCATCGACATACCGAACGGCGATGGCATGGCGAGGCAAGACCTGTTCAAGTAAACGCACCGTGCCGCCATAGAGATCATCGCCGGCAATGATTTCGTCGCCGCTATTGAGACGGCGCGTCAGCGCCGTGATTGCCGCCATGCCGCTGGCAAAGGCGCAAGCATAAGCGCCGCCTTCCAACGCAGCCTGACGCCGTAGGCTGACGAAAGGTGGCGGTTTGGTAAATCGGCGGAGTAGTCGCGCCATAGGGATCGCTTAAATCGCCGAAGTGAACGCAACGAGTAGACAGCTTCATGCGCACGCCTCCAGTTCTGCCACCTGTTTTGCAGCGTGGCTCCTCCTGATGTCGAAGAGATCGGCCATAACCGCTTCGGTAGTGGGCCAACGTCCCGCTCCTCGTCCGGAAGTCACCAACTGCTCCCCGGATTCCTGCTCGATCAACAGACGATTATCTGCATCCCGCACTTGAGCCAGCGGATGAGACATCGGCAGGTCAACCGGCTTTACGCTCGCTTTGATTCGGCCATTATCGTGAGCACATTCCGCCACTAACCGGATTACTCGGCCTCGGTCAAGAGACTGCCGGACAAACTCTGAATCGATCTCCTCGATGCCGATTCGTTCGATCGCATTGAATGCTAACGACTCGTCAAACGCGTGCCGGGCCAGCAGAATTAGCTTTTGAGTTGCGTCCGTGCCGTTCAGATCAAACTTCGGATTCGCTTCCGCATAACCTGCGCGCTGGGCTGCATCAACAGCACTCTCAATGCTCTGTCCTTCCGCCAATCGATCCAGAACGTAATTTGTAGTGCCATTGACGACGCCCGAGACTGATCTTATCGAGCCGAATCTTCTTGCTTGCTCGATAGCTTCCAGTGCCGGCAGCACGCCACCGACAGCCGCACTGTAACGAAGTTCCACGCCCCTGGCTCTTGCCATGAACGAGAGACGCTCACCTTCGGCCGCCATCAGAGCCTTATTGGCAGTCACAAAGTGGCGTCCGAGCGTCAGGGCTCTCGTGGCCAGGGTAGAAGCATACTTGGTGGTCCCGATCAGTTCGACCACTACGTCACAATCACGCCCAATAAGATCTTCGAGGTCATCGGTGGCGAGATGGTCAGGTACTCCTAAAGCTCGCGTGCGGATTCCCGTGAGTGTTCCCACACCTGTCACTGTGAACAGATTCGCCAATCCTGCAAGCCGTTCATACACACCACCGCCGACCGTGCCGCAACCAAGCAGAGCCACTCGCAACGGTTCGGAAGATACGCCCGATCCATCGAGACGATCTGTAAATGGACCAACTTCAGTTTCGTTCTGAGACCCAATGCTCGTAATACTGAAGCGAAGCTTATTGGCAGCCGCGAATCGCACGGCCTTGCTCTGTACGACTGGTCCGCCAAGTCGGAGCGTCGTCTCATAACTGACCTGCTCAAACCTAGATGACCTCACGGTGGTACAAGCCGGATCGCGCGTGTATAGTCCGTCAACGTCCTTGATCAGGACGCACTTCGCTTTCAATTGGTGCGCCAGAAACAAAGCGGTTAAATCGGACCCACCTCGCCCCAGGATTGTCCTGTTTCCAGTTTCATCGCGACCAATAAATCCGGGAAACACAACCACTGCGCGTTGAGACTCACCGAGTAAGCGCGCGGCGTCCACTGAGACAGGGATCGCATCGGATGTGCCACTCACGGTGCGCAGTTTAGCTTGCACTTCATCGAGCAGCCGCGCAGAAATACCAACCTTGTTAAGTGCCAGGGTAAGAAGGGCAGAAGCTGCAGCTTCACCCGTCGCGAGCGAACTTGCCAGCACCGACTTGTCGGGCTCCGCACAGACGCTTTCCGCTCGCCGCATTAGTTGATCCGTCGTGTCGCCGAACGCCGAGACGACCGCGATTACTTGCGCGCCTTCGCGCCAGTGACGATAGATCTCGTGCACGGCGCTGGGCAGATCAGCTTCGCTGCGCAGGACTGAACTACCAAACTTCAAGACGGTAACTTTTGCCTTTTGCTTCAACATGATTTCCGTACCTCCTTATGATTTGAGTGCCTGCACCAGATCGCCGATCAGATCGCTTGGGTTTTCCAGGCCCACTGACAGGCGCACCAGCCCATCGGTAATGCCGGCCGCCTCTCTTTGCGAGCGAGGAACATCGGCATGAGTCATCGAAGCCGGATGCGTGATAATTGTTTCCGAGGCGCCGAGATTTTCCGCCAGCGCGCACAAACGAACTGAGTTCATCAGGCGGATGCCGGCTTCGACGCCGCCTTTAACTTCGAATGCGATGAGTGCGCCGCCGGCACTTTGCTGACGCTGCATCAGTTCAAATTGCGGAAAAGACTCAAGACCTGGATAGACGACCTTGGTCACGCGCTCGTGAGCCATCAGAAATCGCGCCAGGTGTAAAGCATTCTCTGAGTGCCGGGCCATCCTGAGCGGCAGCGTCTTAACACCTTGCAGAGTTAACCATGCAGGAAAGGGCGATTGGATGGCGCCGATCGCATTACGCGCGAACGCGAGTTGCTCCTGTAATTCCGCATCGCGAGTAATCAAGGCCCCGCCCACCGTGGCGTTGTGGCCTTCAATAAATTTAGTGGTCGAGTGCAGAACAATGTCCGCGCCCAGCTCGAACGGACGCTGCAACGCCGGCGTGAGCAGAGTGTTATCAACGACGAGCAAAGCTTCTGCTCGATGGGCCAGACGCGCCGCCAGATAAATGTCGGTGAGTTTCAAAGTTGGATTAGCGGGAGTTTCAATGAAAACAAATCGAGTAGGTTTGGCCAATGAGTCGGCGAGGGCCAGTTCGCTTGCAGTGTCAACGAACTCCGCCTCCACGCCAAAGCGCGCGAGCACCTCTCGAAACAGTCGCACCGTACCGCCATAGACTGCTTGTGAACAAACAACCCGGTCGCCTGAACGAAGCAAGGCCAGGCACAGCGCCGTCGTAGCTGCCAATCCGGTAGCGTAACAGGTACAGAACTCGGCGCCTTCAAGCGCGGCCAGTCTGCGTTCAAGTGCCGACACCGTGGGATTTCCCGATCGGCTGTAGGTAAATCCTTTGTCTCGGCCCACGGCTTCCTGGCGATAGGTTGTGGTCTGATAGATCGGCGTGAGCATCGCGCCGGTTGTCGGGTCGGCAATCGCCCCCGCATGCAGCGCGAGCGTCTCTAACTCATATCGGGGCAGTAGCCCGGCCCCGGGGTCCCCAGATGGGCGGCCCGGCTGGGGTGGGGCGGTCAGGGAGGGCTCAGTTGATTCTTCGTCGCTTGTTCTGGTTATTTCTTCTTGGGTGGTAGCCATCGCAGTCTCCTTACAGTCTGCGTGGCGATTCGCTAGGCGATAACAGCTAAAGGTGGGAACGGGGCAAAAGAAAAACCCCGCGCCTCAGAGTGCGCGAGGTTCCGATAAAAGCTTGGAAGGTCCCAGCAGCTCTTTAGCAGTTTTTTACGTGGAGCAAGTCGCCTTAAATCGCCACGATCAATCAATGTCAAAGATAACGCCCACTCTGTATACCATGTTCTAATTCGATTGACAAGCTTTCGATGAGCCTTGTCGCACTGCTGCGTCGTTACCCACAAGATAAATCCCAGCAACCCACGACTGATACAGAAGTTCGATGTTTACTCTATAAGTTCATGCGTGGCTATGCCGCCAGCGGAGGAACAACGACTGGCGCTTTTCCGGCTACGCCTGCGAATGCCCTCGCCTCTTTGATCAAGTCAGACAAGAAATTGCCGATGTTGAGGAGGTCGGTTGGCTTTGCCACATAGGCGCGAGCGCCCGCCTCCAGCGCGGCTTGTTGTTCTGCCGGCAAAGCGGCCGTCGAATACATCACTATTGGCTGTCGCGGAAACGATTGCCGAAACTGGCGACACAAAGAGAGCCCCAAACCATCTGGAGAGACCCGACTGATTAAGAACAAATCGAACTCCTGAAGCTTGCCTTCGCGCAGAGCTCCTGCGTGACTCTCAACGCTCGTCACCTGATGACCGGCCTGGTCCAGCAGAAAGGACAGTAGCGCCCGAACGTCCGGGTGATCTTCAATCAATAGAACATGACCCGGCGCGCTGCATGACTGCGACAACACCGGTACGTCAGCCGGCGGTGATGCGGGATTCGCGGCGACTGGAGCAGGCCTCTCTTGGCTCTCGCTCGCGGTTTTTAAGGCAGTACGCACCGACTCGACGATCTGTTTGGGACTGTGACTCGATTTTGAGAGGACCATTGTGGCCCCTGAGTTCCACGCCTCTTCCACCATTCCCGGCAATGAGGAGTTCGAAAAAATGATGACGGGCAGAGTCTGAAACAACTGGTTCGCGCGAAGACTTTTGAGTACTTCGATTCCATTAAGCTTTGGCAGCATTAGATCAAGAACTACCAGATCCGGCTTAGTGGTATTGATTAAGGCTAATCCGGTCTCTCCGTCAGAAGCCACCTCTACCTGATACCCTTCGGCAACGAATTTGTTTCGATAGACAGTTGCCAGAACTTGCTGGTCCTCCACAACGACGATTTTAGGCATAGCAGTTACTCCTTACCTTTGGTTCGTTCCCAGCCTTCACAAAAGTGAAGACATTCAATTCGTCTACCTCCGCTTCGAAAGAGCCATCGGCGATCGCCGCAGGTTCTCCCAATGCTTGGCAGATTCTTTTGCTGCGCTCGATTAATAAAGACCCGCGCACACGAGCGAATTCCCAGTTCGCCTCAATAATAAGTTCCGCGCATGCCGCCAGCGAACCGTTGCGGGTCATCTGTTCGATTCCTTCACAAGTCCGTGCCGTCCGCGCCGCACCCAAGGTGGCGCTGCTTCCCTTAAGTGCGTGTGCCGCTTGCTCCAGCGAAAGCGTATCTCGCTTTGCCAGCAGTTCCGACATGGCTGCTAATTTTCGGGAAGTATCTTCGAGATAAAGATCGATCAGTTCGACGATCAAATCCGGTTCACCATCTGCTTGCGCGCCCTCAAGACTGATTAGTACCGATAGGTCAATCGCATCAACGACACTGTAGCGAGTACTGTCAAGGCCGGTTCCGATCATTTTCTTTCTTTCTTTCTCTCTCTCTCTCTCTCTTGATGGAATTCATCCAGCAGTGATCCTCGTGCTGAAGAGCATGCTCAGAGTGGTTTGCAATTGCTCGGGGTTGAATGGTTTGGGTAGGTAAACGGATGCGCCCGCTGCGAAGCTGTTCGTCATGACTTTCAGATCCTGTTCCGATGTGATCATCATCACCGGAATCCGCATCAGGCGCTTTTCCGTGCGCATGTAGCGAATAACGTCGATGCCTTCAAGGTATGGCATCATCATGTCGAATATGGCCGCTTTGAAATCAGAATCCCCTTGCAGCGTGCGATAGGCTTCTCGGCCATCGGTGACCTCGACGGGCGTGTATCCGGCCTTCTTGACGCTTGAGGCGACCAGATGTCTGATGACCGGGTCATCGTCAGCTACCAAGACCCGCACTAAAGGTTGCGTTATTGTAAATGACATTTCTTACGTCCCTTTCATTGCGCGGCAAACGGCTCGAATCTTTCGGCTAGAAAAAGCCTGACTCGGTCAAACTCTCCGCGCGCCCGCGCATGCAACAAGGAAGCACCCGCCACTAGATTTTCCCGGCCCAGGCGCTCCAATTCCCGAAACGGGTCGACGAGTGCATCCATACCGCAATTGGCGCTGGTACCCGCACAGTTGTGAGCGATTAGACCTATTTCGCGCGTATTCTCGCAAGCGATCGCTGAATCGAGTTTCTCAAGACACTCCGCCATCTGCGCGCAGTACAAGTCGAGTATTTCAGCGATCTCCTTTGGATCCTCGCCCAGGGCCTGGTGCAGCCGATCCAAGTCGACAGGCGGCGGCAGTTCCGGCGCCGTCGCTTCAATGCTTGGAAGATTTTCGCCAGGCCTGCCGCAGAAAATCTCAAGCACTTTTGCAAGCTCCTCCTGTTTGACAGGCTTCGTGATGTGATCGTCCATCCCTGCTGCTAATGACTTCTCACGATCGCCGGTGAGCGCGTGGGCGGTCATGGCGACGATTGGCGTATGCTTGGCCGCTCCTTCTCTGGCTCGAATCTCAATTGTCGCTTCGTAGCCATCCATCTCTGGCATCTGGCAATCCATCAGCACCAGATCGTAGGGAATGCGGATCAAGGCTTCGACTGCTTCGCGCCCGTTCGCAACGGCGTCGGCGCGGTAGCCGAGCTTCTGCAACTGCCGTACGGCGACCTTCTGATTCACGATGTTGTCTTCGGCGAGCAGAATAAGTTTGCTGGACATGGGTTTTGCCTCCTGCAAAGTGTGTCTCGTAACAAGGGTCGGCGCGGCGACCGCCGACGAGTTCGATGATCTGTTCACCACCATTGTCAGGCAGTCGAACAACTGCGATTGACGGATGGGCTTCGTTAGATATGCTGCGATGCCGGCCGCACGGGCCGTGGCAGCATCTCCACGTACTCCGGATGACGTCAGCAGGACCAGGCGTACCGCGGCAATGTTCGGATCAGACTTGATTGCGCGCGCCAAGCAAAAACCGTCCATGCCCGGCATTAGCAGATCCACAATTGCGAGATCGTAACCGGCCCCATCGGCGGCCGCAGTCCTTAGTACCTTCAACGCTTGCGGTCCATTTTCGGCCTCCGCATAAATCATGCCCCAGGAACCTAGTTGGTGGGACAGGATCTTTCGGTTTGTGGCATTGTCGTCGACAATCAACACGCGCAAATTCTCGATGCTCTCAAGTTGCGGCGAAGATAGATCGGTTCTGGCGGCCTGCTTTTCCAAAGTTACTGTGAACCAAAATGTGGATCCTTCACCCGGCGTGCTTCTGACTCCTATCTGTCCACCCATCAGTTCGACCAATTGTTTTGAGATCGACAAGCCCAAACCCGTGCCTCCGTACTTGCGCGTAGTTGACCCGTCAGCCTGTGTGAATGCCTGGAACAATTTGGTCTGAACATCCGGACTAATTCCAATTCCGGTGTCGCTGACGGTGAAGCGAATCACCACGGCAGAGTCGGTTTCATGCTCCTTCTCGGCGCGCACAATGACTTCGCCCCGCTCGGTAAACTTGAGAGCATTGCTGACCAGATTCGTTAGCACCTGCCTCAATCTTCCGGGGTCGCCGCGCAATGCGGTAGGAACGTCCTGGTAGATAAGCGAGGCGAATTCGAGGTGCTTTGCCCGCGCTTTTTCAGCTAATAGT
>QHXE01000040.1 GCA_003222835.1 Acidobacteriota bacterium
ATCCGCACGATGGATGAGATTCGGGGTGAATCGGTCGCGCCTCAACGTTTGAATCTGACGCTGCTCAGCATCTTCGCGGGTATCGCACTGGTGCTGGCGATCGTCGGCATCTACGGCGTCATGTCTTACTCAGTGACCCAACGCACGCACGAGATCGGTATTCGCATGGCCATCGGGGCACAGCCGCGGGACGTCTTTCGCATGGTGATCGGACACGGCATGACGCTCACGATTATCGGTATAGCCTTTGGTTTAGTTGGCGCGTTCGCGCTTACGCGCCTGATGGCGACGATGCTTTTTGGGGTGAAGCCAACCGATCCGGCGACGTTCACGATCATCGCGCTTTTGCTTACCGGAGTCGCACTGATTGCCTGTTACATACCCGGCCGGCGCGCGACAAAAGTCGATCCGGTCGTGTCGCTGCGTTACGAGTGAAGGAATGGCCATTTCGAATTCTTAAAGAGAAAGGACTACATCATGGAAACTCTAGGGAGAGACATTCGCTACGGATTGCGCATGCTGCTCAAGGCGCCCAGCGTGAGCATCGTCGCAACTATCGCGCTCGCGCTCGGGATCGGCGCTAACACAGCTATTTTCAGTGTCATCAATGCCGTGCTCCTGCGACCTTTGCCATTCTCGAATTCCGAACAACTGATGGCCGTTTGGGAAAGCGATCAAACCCGCGGCGTATTGCGCGGCTCATATTCGTACCCTAACTTCATGGACCTGCGGGAACAGAATCATTCATTCGATCAGGTCGCGTCATACCATCAGAGCGATTTTATTATGACCGGTCGCGGCGAGCCCGCGCGCCTGCAAGGAGAGGTAGTCACCGCTAATCTGTTTCAGGTTCTCGGCGTGGCGCCAATCCTCGGGCGAACGTTCCTGCCCAATGAGGATAAGCCGGGCGATACAGGACTAGTCGTAGTATTGAGCCAGGCACTTTTTCAACGTCGTTTCAATTCAGATGCGAGCGTCCTTAATCAGTCCGTGATTTTGGATGGGAAGAGCTACACCATCGTCGGTGTCATGCCGGGCAGTTTTGAATTTCCAATTCAAAACGAGCCAGTGGGATTGTGGACCACCATTGCCGGGGATGCCACGGGAAATGAGCCGATCACCACGCAACGCGGAGCGCATTTTCTTCACGCGATTGGCCGGCTCAAGAACGGCGTCAGTCAGCAGCAAGCGCAGGTGGAAGTGAACACCATCGCCGCGCGGCTCGAACAGCAGTACCCCGACACCAACACCCACCATGGCATCAAGCTTGAGCCGGCGCTGCTGGCTTTAGTCGGCGATATTCGTCCGGCTTTGCTGATCCTGTTAGGCGCGGTGGCCTGCGTGCTCTTGATTGCCTGTGCGAACGTAGCAAATCTGCTGTTGGCGCGGGCCATGACCCGGCACAAAGAGATGGCGATACGCAGCGCGCTGGGTGCGAGCCGCATGCGCGTTGTCCGGCAACTGCTTACGGAGAGCGTCATACTGTCTTTAGCCGGCGGAGCGCTTGGCCTATTGCTCGCCGTGTGGTGGTCGGATCTGCTCGTCGCGCTCGGCAAAAACAATATTCCGCGCGCCCTTCACGTCGGAGTTGACTGGCGGGTGCTTGGATTCACGCTTGGCGTTTCCGTTTTCACCGGAATCGTATTTGGTCTGATTCCGGCCATTCATTCCTCAAGAACTGAACTAACCGAATCGCTGAAAGAAGGAGGCCGTGGCTCCGGTGAAGGAGCGCGTCGCAATCGGACTCGCGGTTTCCTCGTCGTTAGCGAACTGGCCGTTGCCGTGGTGCTTCTGGTGGGGGCAGGTTTGCTTTTGCAGAGTTTGTGGCGTCTGCAACAGGTCCGTTCCGGTCTGAATCCAACCAACGTTTTGACGTTTAGCGTCGCTCTGCCTGACATCAAGTATGAAGGCGAAAAGCAGAGCCGGTTCTATGAAGACCTGGTCGCGCACCTTAAGTTAATGCCGGGGGTGCAGTCGGCGAGCAATGTCATTCCACTGCCGTTAAGCGGCGATCGGTTCGGTATCTCCTTTCAAATCGATGGCCGCCCAGTGGCGAGAAAGGATGAACCTTCAGCCGACTTCTTCTCGGTCGGGGTCGACTACTTTCGGACCATGGGAATCCCCATCGTTAAAGGCCGAGATTTCAATGATCGGGATCAGCACAAGACTAATCCAGTCATCGTCGTCACCGAATCTTTCGCGCGCAAGTTCTTTCCGGGTGAAGATCCTCTGGGCCGACGCATTCAGCCCGGCATCAACACCTTCGACAATGAGCATTCTACGATGCGCGAAATCGTCGGCGTAGTAGGAGATATCAGGAACCGTAGTCTGAACACGGAACCAACGCCGGCTTATTACGTTCCGCAAACCCAAACCCCATTCGATCAAATGACGGTGGTCGTCAAGACGACGAACGACCCTCGTAGCGTTGTGACCGCCGTCACGAAAGAGGTCGGAGCACTCGATCGAGACTTGCCTGTCTTTGGCGTAAAAACGATGGATGAATATTTAGCTGCTTCGGTCGCCGCGCCGCGATTCAATACCACTTTGCTTTCAATCTTCGCCGCGGTCGCGTTGGCGCTGACCATCGTCGGCTTATATGGCGTCATGAGCTACGCGGTCGCCCAACGCACGAATGAGATTGGCATTCGCATGGCCCTGGGCGCGCAAACTCGCGATGTCATGCGTCTGGTAGTTAAGCAGGGCGTAAAGCTGGTGGCGCTCGGACTGGCGCTCGGATTAGTGCTCGGATTAGTCGGATCGTTCGCTCTAATGAGACTACTGACGGCGTTGTTGTTCGGTGTAACGAAACACGACCCACTTACATTCGCTGCGGTCTCGGTGCTGCTCGCCGCGGTGGCGTTACTCGCTTGCTACATCCCCGCGCGCCGGGCAACGAGAATCGATCCGTTGGCAGCGTTGCGTTACGAGTAAAGAATTAACCCTGACACTGTGCTAAATTTCAGCAGTGCCCAGCATTCTCATTGCCGACGATCAACCGGACGTGCTCGCAGCGCTGCGCCTATTATTGAAAGCCGAGCCTTACCAGATCCAGACTGCTTCATCGCCGAAGGGCGTCTTGAATGCCGTCGGTTCGCAGGAACTTGATATCGTACTTATGGATCTTAACTATGCGCGAGACACGACTTCCGGCAGCGAAGGTTTGGACCTCCTCAACAGAATTCGCGCGGTCGATCCGACGTTACCGGTGGTGGTGATGACCGCTTGGGGTAATGTCGATCTGGCGGTCGAAGCGATGCGGCACGGCGCGCGAGATTTTATTCAAAAACCCTGGGACAATGCGCGTTTGCTCTCAGTGTTACGCACGCATGTCGAGTTGGCCCAGGCCTTGCGGCGCGGCCAACGGTTGGAAGCCGAGAACATCGCGTTGCGCGACAGCGGCGCGAACGGGTCGCCCCGAATAATCGCTGAATCACCGGCCATGAAGAATGTGCTCAACCTGGTGCAGCGCATTGGGCCGGCGGATGCCAACGTTCTGATCACCGGTGAGAACGGCACCGGGAAGGAAGTCATCGCGCGGGCGCTGCATGCAGTCTCCGCGCGGTCGTCAAAGCCGCTCGTTTCTCTCAACGCCGGCGCCCTGGCCGAGGGCGTATTTGAGAGTGAGCTTTTCGGCCATGTGCGCGGCGCGTTCACCGACGCGAAAGCGGATCGCGCTGGGCGATTCGAATTGGCCGATGGAGGAACTCTGTTTCTAGACGAGATCGCGAACGTGCCGCTCAATCTGCAACCGAAACTTCTGCGAGTTTTGGAAACCGGCGAGTTCGAGCGGGTCGGCTCTTCAAGATCTCAAAAAGTAGACGTGCGTGTGCTGTCGGCCACGAATGCCGACTTAAATACTGAAGTATCTCAGGGTCGCTTTCGCCAGGATTTGCTGTTCCGCTTGAATACGGTCGAAGTCTATCTGCCTCCGCTGGGCGATCGACGCGAAGATATCCTGCCACTGGCTGAGCATTTCCTGCGACAACATCGCGAGCATTACCGCCGTCCGATTGAAGGGTTCAGCCCGGAAGCCGTCGATGCCTTGCGCCAACATTCGTGGCCCGGCAACGTTCGTGAGCTGGACCACGTCGTCGAGCGCGCCGTCTTGATGGCTTCAGGTAATACCATCTCGGCATTCGATCTCGCATTGCGTTCCGCTCGTGATACAACTGTATCGGCTCGGCTGGAAGAGTTGAGCCTCGAAGAAGTTGAGCGGTTGCTGATTAGCAAAGCACTGGCCCGCTTCGAGGGCAATGCGAATCGTGCCGCTGAGGCACTGGGTCTGAGCCGCAGCGCGCTCTACCGTCGTTTGCAGAAGTATGGGTTATCATAACGGCGTGAGCACGCGCCTCGATCCAACCAACGGATCGTCAACATTCTCCACGCTCGATCCAGCCTTTAAACGTGGCGGGACATTGCAATTCGAACGTCGCGTTACGCTGCTCTCGCTTTTAGCAGGTCTGCCCGCCGTTGCCCTCTGCGCCTTACTGCTTTGGCTCGGCGATTACTCAACTCGTACTCAGTTGACCATCGATCTTTTCCTCGTGCTCGGGTGGCTCGTCGTCTCCTTCAAACTGAAGGAGCGCATCGTCCGTCCACTCCAAACTCTCTCAAACATTCTCGCGGCGTTGCGCGAAGGCGATTATTCGCTGCGCGGCCGGCGCGCCGCGAGCGGTGATGCGCTGGGCGAGGTCATGCTTGAAGTCAACGAGCTTGGACAAACATTGCGCGAGCAACGTTTGGGAGCCCTGGAAGCGACCACGCTATTGCGCACGGTAATGTCGGAAATCGACGTGGCAGTTTTTGCCTTCGACGGAAAACAGCGGCTGCGTTTGGTAAATCGCTCGGGTGAAAAGTTGCTGGCCCAACCTGAGATTCGTCTGCTCGGGCGAACGGTGGACGAATTGGGCCTTGCGGCTTGCTATGCTCAACCAAATGCCGGCAATTCGCACACGATACCGATGGTTTTTCCGGGCGGCGCCGGTCGTTGGAGTGTTCGATGGGGCACGTTTCGCGAAGGTGGCGTCGCTCATCAGTTGTTAGTACTGGCGGATCTGAGCCAGACGCTGCGCGAAGAAGAGCGAGTAGCCTGGCAGCGGTTACTGCGCGTACTTGGTCACGAGCTAAACAATTCTCTGGCGCCGATCAAGTCAGTGGCCGGCAGCCTGGCGGACTTGCTGCGGCGTGAAGACCAGGGAGCAGACTGGCGCGACGACATGCAAAGAGGTCTCGGAGTAATCTCTTCGCGCGCCGACTCGCTCGCGCGGTTCATCGAATCGTACTCAAAGGTTGCCAGACTGCCACAGCCGAAATTCGAGCCAGTCCATATCGGCGATCTTGTACGGCGCGTTGCCCGCCTCGAAACACGGTTGCCGGTCAACATCGTCGGTGGCCCAGAGATCATCGTGCAAGGCGACAGCGCCCAGTTGGAACAGCTAGTCATCAATCTGTTGCGCAACGCGGTTGATGCCGCACAGGAAACTGAAGGGCGAGTCGAAGCCGGCTGGGTTCAAAGAAATGGCCAACTCGAAGTTTGGGTGCGCGATGAAGGTCCAGGCCTGGCGAATACCGCGAATCTATTCGTGCCGTTCTTCACGACCAAGAGCAACGGTTCCGGTATTGGGCTCGTGCTGTCGCGCCAAATCGCGGAAGCTCACGGCGGCGGGCTCACGCTCGAGAATCGCGCCCACGGAGCGGGCTGCGAAGCCCGTTTGCGTTTGCCGCTCTGAATTCAATGCTTCGCAATCATGCGATTAGGACGTGAAAGAGACTCCGAGTACGGCGTCGCTGCTGCCGAACTCGAAATAAATTAGGCGATTGCTCCCGCGGATGAAGCCATCTCGGCCGCCTTGCCGGCAAGTTCCAGGTCGCGGCTGATCATCTCTCTTACAAGTTCCTGAAAAGTGTATTGGGGCTCCCAGCCGAGCGCCTCACGCGCCTTGCTCGAGTCACCGATGAGGTGTTCCACTTCGGCTGGCCGATAAAACTTTTCGTCCTGGATTACGTAATCGCGGTAATCAAGACCTACCTCGGCAAAGGCAAGTTCGCAGAACTCCCGCACCGAGTGCGATTCACCACTTGCCACCACCAGGTCCTCCGGCTCGTCGCGTTGTACCATCAAATGCATCGCGCGCACGTAATCCTTGGCGTGACCCCAGTCGCGGCGGGCTTCCAGGTTGCCGACGCGCAATTCCGACGCGAGTCCCTTGTGAATGTGCGCCACGGCCGACGTGATCTTGCGAGTGACAAACTCAAAGCCGCGCCGAGGGCTCTCATGATTGAAGAAAATTCCGCTGACGCAGAACATGCCGTAGGCTTCGCGGTAATTGCGCGTCAGATCGAAGCCGGCCACTTTGCTAATTCCGTAAGGCGAGCGCGGGTGGAAAGCTGTAGTTTCCTTCTGTGGCACCTCATGCACTTTGCCGAACATTTCCGACGAACCGGCAAAATAG
>QHXE01001038.1 GCA_003222835.1 Acidobacteriota bacterium
TGTGCTGCAACGTTCCACGCCGCGTTCACGCGCGGAATGAGGACGATGATCGCCAGCGTGATGCTAGCGTAGCGATAGGCGGTTTTCTCCAATCGGAACGCGAACGACAAAATACCGAGTAAGAAAATCGCAACTGCGAATGCGATGAGATTGGCACCGAAGTAGTTCGACTCAACTGCTCCGACCGATGCGCCGACTGCGGTCGCGACGATCCGCTCAATCGAGAGCGTCAGCGTCGCACCCAGAGTTGATTGCATCACCACCAAAGTGGCAATCGCAGCCCAGTAAGCCTCGGGCATTCCCACGAGCCGCGCGATCACCACCGACAGCGTCGCAGCAACTGCGGTTCGCAAAGCGTGTGATAGCGACGGAAGTTCCTCTTTCCTCCAAGTCCAGAGCTTCATGGCGCCCATCATCTCCAGCGTTGTGAGCTTATGGCAAGCTTGCGCTCGTATTACGCAGGAAGATGAATCGCGCTTTCAGCGCTTGATTATTGGCAATTAATTTCTGGGCGCTGCTCCAGGCCAAGAATGAAAAAACGCCGTTGGCGCCCGACAAATATTCCATTTCCTACCGTGCCGCTTTCCTTGGCGGTTGTTTATTTCATTTTTCTCGTTCCGTTTGTTCTTGTTTCGTCGCCCGAAACGCTCGTCTGGCTAGCCCGCCGCCTGGGTTAATCCAAGCGATTGAAGAATAGCCCCGGTGACTGTTCCTGTTACGCTCAAGTCGTGGTCTTCTTGATACCGCGCGATAGCGGCCTGGGTTTCGTCGCCACCAATTCCGTCTATCGTACCGCGATAGTAGCCGAGCTTCGCAAGTGCTGACTGAACCCCGCTTACGGTCGAACTACTTCCGTACTGATCCGAATCAACATAGCCCGACTGCTCGTCGTAGCCGTAGGGGTAATAGTCGTAATCGTAGTAATCGTATGGGTAATAGCCAGAGGCGTCGTAAGGGTAATAATCCCATGGGTAAAGCCCCCACCAGAAGCCGTCGATGAAGACGAAGACGCGATCACGATGAAAGTGGGCGCGTCGCTTGTCCCAGTCGCGATGCCAGTTGGCCTCGTGTCGGGCAAACGCGTGATCCTTCATGAACGACTGTCGGTTTGCTGCTGTTGAGAGCCGCGGATCTGCGACTCGCTTTTGCCCGGCAGCTGAGTCCACGCGATTCGGTTGACGATTTACCGCTGCTGCCCTGCCTTTGTTTGGACTTATTGATCGCTCCGGCAGTTGTCGGGCAGACGCCTGTGGCAGCACTGCAGATGTGCGAGCGCCGCTATAGTACGAGAACTGCTGAACCGGCGCCCGACTCAGTCCACCGATACTTTGGTTGCCGCTAAAATGCACACCGCCACCGGAAAAAGTTGGCGCCGCGCGAATGCCGCCAGAAGAGCCGGCGAAGTGGCCGCCACCAGCAAACCCGCCACCGACGCCGTGAGGACCTGCCCACGCTGGCACACTAAGGCCTAGGAGAGCTGTACCTTGGGATTCTAAGGTGCTACCGAAGAGTTGCTTCGCGGTCTCTCGTTCGAGAGACAACGTGAGACCCTGCATACACGGGAAAATGTTCTTCAATCGCGTTGATCAACTCAGGAATGCTTACGGGCTTTGCAAGAAATGGATGGCCCTGGATACGGAGACCACTCTTTGCCTCGGCTCTGGTCACCAACGCCGTAAGAAAAATGATTGGTGTATTCTGTAATTCAGGATCGGCCTCGATTCGTGCTGCTACTTCGCCGCCGTCGGTCTCTGGCATAACGATATCCAGCAAGATTAAATGTGGCCGAAAATCCCGGGCGCTCTGATCAGCCTTGGTAGCTTCGTTCTCTTCGAGCACCACATAATCTCCAGTCCTTTCGAGAAGAACTTTCACCAGGTGAGTGGTGTCACGGTCGTTATCAACAATCAGGATGCGCCGCTTTTCTTTCGTTCCCCAAGCGCCAATCGAACCTGGCCAGGAGAAACCGCCGTTGGTTTCCCGGGGCAGAAAATCCGCTTCGATTACCTTTTTC
>QHXE01000041.1:0-9754 GCA_003222835.1 Acidobacteriota bacterium
CTTGAATGCGTCAAGGCGGATCTGGCGATCATGTGTGCGCGCGCCGAAGGCGGGAAGATTAAGTCATCTGCACGGAGAGCTTTGGCAAGCAGCGACTTCCTATATCTCTCGACACTTGGCGTGACCGCTGTACCTGCCAAAAGACAATTCGAGCACTTCTGTGCGGCACTCACCACTGAACTCGATTTCGGTGGCTTGCCGATTGTCACGCGCGAGGATTTTCCGCTGCTGTTGTCGCGCATATTTCGGCGAGAGAAATTCGCTGAACCAGTTGCGCCTTTCACCGGCCCCGTTATAGTCACGAGCGATTAACGGAAGTCAGCGCAACCTTATGTATGTAATGACAATTTGATCGAGTTGATCGAGGATTTCCGGGAATTCAGCGGCCGCCGGTTATATAGTTTTCGAGATGTTTTATCGTGTACTCTTGCTCCGCAATAATTGCCTTGACTACGTCGCCGATCGAAATGATTCCTGCCAACCGATCGTTCTCGAGTACCGGCAAGTGACGGACGCGCTTATCAGTCATCTCTTCCATGCAGTCCTGGATGTTCTGCTCGGGATGCACGAAGTGAACCCTTGAACTCATTATCTCTCTGACCGGGATCTCGCGGGATGACTTGCCGTGTAGGATGACTTTTCTGGCGTAATCTCTTTCGGACAGAATGCCGATCACTTTTTCCGCTTCCAAAACTACCAGGGCGCCAACGTTCTGGTCGGCCATGGTCTTTAGGGCTTCGAACACTGTCATGTCCGGCGGGATAGTCCAGACGTTATCGCCCTTGTTCTGCAGAATGTCCCTTACGCTTGTCATAATGAATGCAGCGTTACCAGCGGCTGATAAAGTGACTGATTAGCCGCCCAGCGGAGGATCATTCGGACCCGCTGGCTGATCTCCATTGACATGAATCGTGCCTCCGTTTGAGTCAATAAAGAAATGATTCTTACCGGTAGCATCAGTCTGCGGATCGCCATTCAACGTGTAAGATGACGGCCCGCTCGGCGTCTTTGGAGTTACCTTCAGGGTGAAAATGTAACCGTCGGCCACGGGTGGGTTTCCTGAGAAACGAGTGTCAAAACTTACGTCTTTGATCAGTTGGTCAAAAGTTCCAAAGGTGCGGTTGTGCGTATTGAAATATTGGATTTCTACGGCGGCGATTGTCTTCAGGTCTTGCAGGGTTGCTGCTTCATTGCCGGCCTTCTGAGCGGCCTTGAATCCGATCACAGCGGCGCCAATCAGGATGCCGATGATCGCGATCACAATCATTAACTCAATCAGCGTGAATCCGCATTCGCGGCGGGGGTTTTGGGTTTTCTTCATATCACTTCCTCTATCTTATTGCTAAAACGACGCGATGCGACGGCGGTTCCGAAAAGGAAGGCCCAAGGGTCGCTTCGGTTGACGCCAGAATCTTACTACACCGCACCGGTTTCGCGCCACGTAGCGATAGAAGCTTTGGTTCAGACGCCGGCTTTCTTTTGGTGGAGTCTGTCGCATTGGCCGCTTGGTGCGAAAATCCCCAACACTTTTCGGATGGCGACGCCGGCCCGGTACATGTAGAATGACGTCAACATCGAGCGCCAAGCCATGAGACACTTGCGAACAGCCGACTCTCGTTCAGATTTGCTGGCGGCGACAGCGGCTGAAAGAATCGATCTGCTTCAGACTGCGATTGAGCGCGTGATTCGCGGCAAGCCGGAAGCCGTGCGGCTGGCAATAGTAACGTTGTTGGCCGGCGGCCACCTTTTGGTCGAAGACGTTCCGGGCGTAGGCAAAACTACGCTTGCGCATGCGCTCGCGCGCTCTCTTGATTGTTCTTTCCAACGCGTGCAGTTCACTTCTGATCTACTGCCGTCCGATGTAATCGGCCTGTCGGTTTATAACCAACACGATGGAATGTTCGAATGGAAGCCCGGCCCAATCTTCGCCAGCGTGGTGTTGGCCGACGAAATCAATCGCACTACGCCCAAAACTCAATCGGCCTTGTTAGAAGCCATGGCGGAACGGCAAGTGACGGTCGAGGGCGTTACGCACCCTCTGCCGCAACCCTTCATCGTGATCGCCACTCAAAATCCAATCGAGCATCATGGCACTTATCCGCTGCCCGAATCGCAACTGGATCGCTTCATGCTGCGTTTAAGGGTGGGCTATCCCAGCGCGGATGATGAAAAGCAAATTCTCCGCGATCGCGAACACGCTGAGCCGCTCGACGATGTGCAAGCCGTTATGAGCGGCCAGGACGTATTGGAACTGCAAGCGGCCGTCAGCGAAGTTTCAGTCGATGATGCGATCGTCGATTATCTGATGCGCGTCGTAACGGCCACGCGTTCCTCTGAGATGCTCGATCTGGGTGTCAGTCCACGCGGAACTCTGGCGCTGTTTCGTGCTGCGCAGGCACTCGCGCTCACCGAGGATCGAATCTACTGCATACCTGACGACATCAAACGACTTGTCATTCCGGTGTTCGCGCATCGGCTCACGGTTAGCTCGCGCTATTCCTCAGCGATGCGTCGCAGCGAAGAGGCTGAAGCCGTGCTGCGCGAAATCATGAAGACGGTTAGCGTTCCACTATAGAATTGCGGATTGCGGAGTGAGTCTCGGATTGCAGACTGAGGAGAGCAAGTGAATAACGGAGTCAGTCGCGGGTCCGAAATTCGAAATTCGAAATCTGAAAACCGTGGGAACGCTGTTGGTGCTGGCGGGACTCACCACGGCAATCTTCACGCTGCTGGCTCGTCGTCTCGCTGAGCCGAGTCTGGTCAGCATGGGCGCGATCGCCTCGCTGGTCTTCGTGCTGCTGATATCCATCCTGATTGTTCCTCCTTTGACGCGTTCGGCTTTTGCTGAAATCTCGCATGGGTTTCCCGTCGACGTAACCACCGGTGGGGTGATCTTCATCGTCGTCTTAATAATCGTTGCCTTCGCTGCCTGGAACACCGGAAACAATTTGTTGTTCATGGTGTTCTCAATCATGCTTTCGACGCTGTTTGTCTCTTGGGTAGCGGCGCGAGCATCCTTGCGTGACCTCACTGTATCAGCGCGCTTTCCCGATCATATCTTTGCGGGCGAACCAGCAGAGGTGTTGGTCACCGTGCGTAATGCGAAACGCTTGCTGCCATCGTTTTCGGTTCTGGTTGATGCGCGAGGGCCCACGAATCTGCGCGCCACTAAGAAGAAGTCGATCAGATTAAGGAAGCGCACGCTCGGCTATTTCATTTATGTCCCGCATCGCGCCGCGGCCGAGCAAAGCATCGAACAGTTATTTCCAAAACGCGGACACGTGGTGGTCAACGGATTCGAGTTGTCGACCAGGTTTCCGTTTGGATTCTTTCGCCATCGACGCCGCCTCAAGGCACGTGACGTTGATATTGTGGTTTATCCAAAGCCCGAGCCGATCGCCGACGAACTACATCTTCTGCCGTTGCAGACCGGTCAGACGGCTTCGTATCGCCGCGGCGCCGGCCATGATTTATTGTTGCTGCGCGACTATCAGCCGCGCGATGAGCTTCGTTATATCGATTGGAAGGCCACCGCCCGCGCGCGTCGTTTGACGGTACGCGAGTTCACCGCTGAAGACGAGCGCCGCATTACGATCATGCTCGACACAAGGCTTACCAAAGACATCGACAAAGAGAATTTTCGCATCCGTTTCGAAAGCGGTGTGATTCAGGCGGCTTCACTGGTCAAGCACTTCGTCGATGAACGCGCTGATGTGCGGCTAATATTGGGGGAGGAGCGTGGATCGATCGGTCGTGGCCCGGAACATCTTTACGCGTGTTTGCGGCGGTTGGCAGTGGTGCAACCTAACGAAGTTGCGGCGGATGATGAGTGGCCGGCGCCTCTGTTGGACGACGAGCACCTTCGTCGGCATCATCCCGACGGCAATTACCTGGTGCTGTTGACAGCGGCCGAGCGCGGATCAATCCCGCCTCAAATTTGGCGCCGCGCCTTCGTGATATATCTGTGAGTTCAATCGTAAATCGATTGAGAATCTGCGCCCACAATCCTCCCTTTGGAGTAGAACACTTAACTAAGACCCTGAGGACTGGTTGCGATTCAGTCCGGTTCGTGCGGCGTGATATATTTCAAACATGCAATATATTCTATGGACAAATAGCTGACGTTGATGGTACATATCACGCGCGCTATGATAGTGCGATAAGGTGCAATGATCAGAGTCCAAATCGATCTGCTATTAAAAGAGCAGAAACGGTCCTTCGATTGGCTGGCTAAAGAGACCGGGGTAAGCCATACGACACTCTGGCGTTTGAAAAGGATAAGGCTCAGGGAATGACCTTCAACACGCTGGAAAAGATTTGTCAGACACTTAGATGTCAACCGGGTGCCGTTTTTGAAACTCGGCCGCGACAAGGGAATTAAGAAGCGTAGATGAGGTTTGCTACATTTGAGCTAAAGCGGCTAGAGTTTCCCGACGAATGACCCAAACGGATAAGCAGCCGTATTCGGGGGTGGTCAAGATCAGATGATTTAAGGAGATTGTGATGAAAGTTTTATTGATCAATCCGGAATTTCCCGATACCTATTGGAGTTTCCGACATGCGTTGCCGTTCGAAGGAAAGCGATGCGCGTTTCCCCCGTTGGGGCTCCTGACAGTGTCGGCGCTACTGCCGCCCTCCTGGGAGCGACGGCTCGTCGATCTCAATGTGCGGAAGTTGCCATCGTCTGACATTGAGTGGGCTGACATCGTCATGGTCACTGCGATGCTGGTGCAGAAAGATTCTTTGAAGCAGGTCGTTCACCGGTGTAAAGCGCTAGGAAAACGCGTGGTCATTGGCGGCCCATATGTGACGACCACTATTGAAGGCTTACCTGAAGCTGATCACATCTTCATGGGCGAAGCTGAGACCACGCTCCCGCAATTTGTCGAGGATCTGAAGCGTGGTGAAGCCAAGCGCGTGTATCAAGCTGCTGAGCGGCCGGCGCTCTCGGCCACGCCCTTAGCGCACTTTCACCTGGCGGATCTCAAACGCTATAGCGCGATGTCGGTGCAGTACTCGCGCGGTTGTCCGTTCTCGTGCGAGTTCTGCGACATCATCGAAATCTACGGGCGCGTGCCGCGGACTAAGAGCAATCAGCAGATGCTGGCTGAGTTTGATGCGTTGCTGGACCTCGGTTGGCGGGGGACGGTTTTCATCGTTGATGATAATTTTATTGGTAACAAGAAAAACGTCCGTCAACTCTTGCCTGAGCTGGCAAAATGGCAGCAGAAGAACGGCTATCCCTTTTCACTGCTTACTGAATCGAGCCTGAATCTTGCGGACGATGAGCCGCTTCTCAAAAGTATGCAAGACGCCGGTTTCCGCCGGGTCTTTATTGGAATTGAAACGCCGGTCGAAGAGAGTTTGAAAGAAGCGCAAAAATCGCAGAACCGCGGCAACCTGCTGGAGTCAGTAAGAAAGATTCAGAGCTACGGTATGGAAGTAATGGCGGGCTTCATCGTCGGTTTCGATAACGACCCCGAAGACATTTTTGAGCGCCAGATCGATTTCATTCGCAAGAGTGCAATTCCTCTCGCCATGGTTGGTCTGCTCAACGCGCTTCCTGACACGCAGCTTTGGAAACGGCTCGAGCGAGAAGGACGACTACTTGGCGAAGCGAGCGGGAATAACACCGTCTGCACGATCAACTTCAAGACCCGGATGGATCCAGCGCGGCTGATTCGCGGTTATCAATCGATTATGCGAACAATCTACAGTCCGAGGGAATATTATCAGCGCGTCCTTGATTCCATGAGGCGGACACCGCACGACTCTTCCGAATCGCAACAATACGAATTGATCAACGGCATCGCATCATTGATGCGGGTTCTAATTAAGCTCGGCCTCTTTGACCGTGAGCGCAAGGAGTTCTGGAAATTCATGAGTAAAGCTCTCGTGAAGCATCGGCACCGGTTCGCCGAGTCGCTGCGGCTCGCGGCGATGGGCTACCATTTTCGCAAGCTGAACGACGCCTACTCCGAGACCTAGATCGCCTTCAATTCACTCGTTTGGGATCTTGCCGCACTCACACTATGTTGCAAGCGTAATGTATCGAAGGCGTCGCCTCGCGCGAAGCTAAATCGGCCAGGGATGCATGAGGATGTGGAGTGAATTGAGAACGAGAACAATCGAAGCCGGCTTACTGGCATGTCGTGGAGCTGGCGGTGCCACTCACCACAGTCGTACAATTGTTGTTGTGGTTGCGAACAATCACCCAAATAATTATCGCTGCAGCCGCGCCGAGCGCAATTATTAGGCCTGCTTTCTTTTTGCCCTTGAGATTATTCTGCTGTGGCATAGGCGCCGAGGCGTCTGCTGTCGAGAGACTTTCGCCCGCCGCCACCCATCGCACTTTATCACCAGTTCGTATTCCAACATGGCCAGCCCGCACCGACAGGTTCGTATTGCATTCCTCAACCTGAATTCGGAACTGGGCCGGCTGAACAGGATCGGCAATAATTGCGCCATCTGCTGTCATGATCTCAGCGCGAACTCCGGTCGGAGATATACAGTCGATGCTTCCTTCCTTCAGCGATCCCGAAAGGCTTGACTCGGAAAATCCCAGCTTCAGAGTCGTTGCAGAGCCGAGCTTAAGACGACCAGAATTACGAAGAGTGACCACGGACTCGGATTCCGTGTCCGTATTGATTGTGCTACCTGAGAATAGAGTTTGGCCGGATTCGGCCCGCGTTCCATTAATCGCGACAGTACCGTTGACCTTGATCAGTCCCGTAGTTTCCTTCGCAGAGCTCGATGGCGAGCCGAAGGCAACCAGTGAGGAAATGCTGAGCATCGCTATTGAGACGCAGATGGCAACCGCCTGACGCCCGCTATGTCTTAGGTTCCGGACTCGCTCCCTTCTCGTAATACTTCGAGGGGCAGCGAACAAAATAAATCCTGGGATCATCTGGGGAAGCTCCTTCAACGATGATTAAATAAATTAACGCGGCGCAAGAATACGTCAAATAGAAAAGGCAGTCAACAGTTATTTGACCCTTATTTGACAGTTATTTGATACATCGTGACTGTTTAAGGCCCGAAGCTTGTCGTCGTGATGCTGTCCAAAATTCCAATCCACTTCATCGTCGTGAACGCATATCAGATCGAGCGCATACGATATCGTGCCGTTTTGCCTAGTTGACTCCAGATGAAATGAGATTGGCTCGCGCCTCCTCGCGAATCAATACAACCGGCATACGATTTGCCGTCGTCGGCGGCCGGAGGTTCGATTGTATGAAATCAGATTATTTCAAGAACAGGATCGGGAGAATCTTTCTGGCGTTGTCGCTTTTGATCGGCGTGGGTTTAGCATCAGCCTCCGCCGTACAGGCGCAATATAGTCGTAATCAAGATCCGTACTATCAGCGCGATCGGGATCGCGACTACGATCGCGATCAGGACCGGCGGTCTAGGCGAGATGATCGCTACGGCCGTAATAGCAACGGCAATCAGGTTGCCGTAAACCAGGGCTACCAGGATGGCTTGTATACTGGATCCAACGATGCGCAAAGAGGTCAAGGCTACAATCCGCAAAGATCTCACTTTTACCGGAACGGACATGGCAACTACGGTGGCTATGGTGGCAACGGTAGATACGGAAATCGATACGATCAACAGGCCTATCGTGATGGTTTTCTGCGTGGCTATGACGAGGGCTTCCGGCGTTACGGCGGAAACAATCGCGGGCGAAACAATCGCAACTATGGCCGCCGGCCGTTCCCCTGGTAATCCCGCAGCATTCGAACACGCGGGCGAATTTGTCCGAGTTCGAAAATAACTAGCGGCGCCCGTCAACTCTTAGTTGGCGGCGCCGCTTTTTTGTGTGCGCCGGATATGAAAGGCCGCGCGCGCTTCGCTTATCAAAGCGGGTTATGATATCTAGTCTAGCCTGAAATCGAAAACAGCACTTGAGACTTAGCTTTCGCGGAGGGGCATATGAAGAAGGAACACTTCGAGTTCAAAAGGCTTTTCACGATGATCGTTCTCGGGATAATCGCATTGCTCTATCTTTGCGCTGGCGTCGCAGCTCAGGACATGAGCGCTCACCATCACTCGGATGCGGCGATTAATGCAAATAGCGAAACTATTCAGGATTGGGCCAAACAACAGCTCGCGAAATCGCCTCGCCATCGCGAATGGGTGAAGATTAAGAACGGCAATCGCGAGGTCAACAGCTTCATTGTCTATCCCGAAATAAACAAGAAGGCCACTGCGATCGTGGTCATTCACGAGATCTTCGGCATGACTGATTGGGTGCAACAACTGACGGATGAACTTGCCGAAGCCGGTTACATCGCGATCGCTCCCGATCTATTGTCCGGGATGGGACCAAACGGCGGAGGCACAGCGGAGATCGCCGCGACGGGTAGTAACGCGGTGGGACAAGCGATTCGCGCATTGCCGCCCGATCAAATTGCCGCCGATTTGAATGCCGTGGCTGACTACGTATCAAAGCTTCCCGCCGCGAACGGCAAGGTGGCTGTTGGTGGTTTCTGTTGGGGCGGCACCCAGTCGTTCTTTTTTGCCACGAGGCGACCGACTCTGAAAGCCGCTTTTGTCTTTTACGGCACGGCGCCAAACAATAATGCCCAGGGGCAGGCTTACACAATTGATAAGACCGCGCTCGGACAAATCGGCGCCCCGGTCTACGGTTTCTATGCTGAGAACGACATGCGCGTCGACGCGACCGTGCCTCCGGCGGTGGATGCGATGAAGGAGTTGAAGAAGAGTTATGAGCCAGTGACTTACGCGGGCGCCGGTCACGGATTCATGCGCGCGGGCGAGCCGAACGCGCCGGAGCCAAAAGCGCCAGCCGCAAAGGGAGATGAAGCCGCCGACAAAAAAGCAGCCGACGATTATCAAAAAGCTGCAGCGATGGACAAAGCAAATCGAAAGGCACGCAACGACGCGTTGGCCAGATGGAAGACAATACTGGCTAAACTCTAATTTTTTGGGAGATTTATGGTCAAGAAATTCGGGTTGATATTCTCTGTGATCTCGATCGCGGTCGCTGTTACGGTCGTTCCCGCAGCGTCACCGGCAATCGCGCCGCCCAGTGGCGAAGACGACTTTCAATTGGTGAAGGTCGCCGATGGAGTTTACGCCGCTATTGCCAAATCAGGAGGATTAGCGTCGGGCAATGCCGGTTTCGTGATCGGAGAAGACGGTGTCTTGATCTTCGACACTTTCTTCACGCCCGTGGCGATCGAAGAACTCATTAGCGAGATTCAATCTCTAACGAAGCTGCCCATCAAATACGCGATCAATAGCCATTACCATCTCGATCACACCGGTGGCAATCAGGTCCTGGTTGCGCGCGGCATCCCGATCATTGCGCATGACAACGTCATGATTTGGCAGACGACCAAGAACAAACGTTTCCTGCCTACAGCGGAAGATCTGCAAAAACGAAAAGCGGATGCCGAGAAGAAATTGAGCGAGACTCCAGACGATCAGAAAGATAAGCGGGCGCAGCTTGAACGTCAGATTCGTCGCTTCGACGCGATATTGTCGATCAAGCTGACGAATCCGACTAAGACTTTTAGCTCCGGGACGTTGCGTCTCAAACTCGGCAAACGCGAAGTAATATTAGCGACGTTGCCCGGGCACACTGGCGGTGACGTCTTTGCCTACGTTCCCGACGCCAAGGTCGTGTTCACGGGCGACCTGGGCTGGTCGAAGACGCTGCCGAACCTGGTTGATGCGACTGTGAACGACTGGATTCCCACGCTCGACAAAATCCTTATTCAATATC
>QHXE01000041.1:9763-14694 GCA_003222835.1 Acidobacteriota bacterium
GACTTCCGCGATTATCCCGACAACTTGCGCACCCGGGTGAAGCAAGGCATAACGACTGGCCTAACGATCGACCAGGCAAAACAACAGTTGGCCTTGCCTGATAAATATAAGAGCTTCGCGTTTCAAAATTTCGCGGCGGCGAATGTCGAAGACATGTACAAGGAGTTGAAGGGAATCAAGCAAACGAACTAGCCTGGACTCACGCGCTGGCGCGAGGAGCCTTCCTCGAAGGGCTCACCGGCATTTGAAGTTCGCGCGTATCTCAGCAACTGCCAACCAAGTATCACGGCGGCTATCAAGCCCACAATCACCCAGCCAAGATCTCCAAGTATGTCAACCAAAGCTTGAATGCGGTCGCTGAATAATTTGCCCAGCGCCACGTACAAAACAACCCAAAGCACCTCGCCAACAATGTCCCAGCAGAGAAATCGCGCCCATGGATAGGCGGCCATTCCGCTCGATAAGTTGATCCATGGACCTAAAGGCGTTACGAGCCAACGACTGAAAAAGATGCCGGCGCCACCCCAACGCCGGGCGAATTTTTCGGCCCGCCGCATTTGCGCTGCCCGAGCCTTCTTCCGATTGACTCGCCCTGCGACACGATGGCCACCCCAACGTCCCAGAGCGTATCCGATCTGATCGCCGAGCACGGCGGCCGCGCTCGCCACCACGACCACTTGCCAGAACTTCATTTCGCCGAGCGCAACAAAGGAACCGGCGGCCACCAACATTAATGTTATCGGCAGCGGAACGCCCGCCGACGCGATCGTGATCACGCCGAACATCAAGGGCAGACCGTACTGCGAAAACGCAGCCAGCAATTGGTCGGTGAGAGTCACGGAGATCTCCCTGTTGCAGGCGTAGGCGGCGTGGTTGGGGATGGTGAAACGCGTTCGCGCGCGATCGCGCTTTGCAACGTCGCGATCACTTCATCAACGGATCGACTCTGCTCTTCGGCGATCTCTTTGATTGGCCTGCGGTCGTGCGGTGGATGAGGAATTCCCAGGGCTTCATAAAGAACTTGCGGCGGCACGCGATAGGAATGGGCCACATACGGCACGCTCATCCATGGACGGACTGGCTCATCGCGGTGAAGCCGCCAGTAAACCGCGCGCCGCACGGCGCGGACACTGAATAGTCCCGTAGCCAGAAGCACAAGCCCGAACGCCACGAGCAAGGTCCATTGTTTCCATCCGAAGCTTTTCATCCAGGAATTCGTTTCTCTCAGTGTAGCCCACACGCGAACGGCCGTCGATATGGCAACCGTCGATCATGTTAGGCGCAGTCGGGCGAATTCTTAGGCTCGGTCCTTTCGGATTTAGCCTGCTCGTAGGTTATAACTGAGTATTCTGAGATGTCCGCGATCAATCCTCCAGCCATGCCTGCGAATGACCAAAGCCAGCGTCAAACAGCTTTTTCATCCCTTCGTCATCGCGACTTTCGTCTGCTATGGCTGGGTCAGATCATTTCCGTAACCGGATCGCAGATGCAGTTGGTCGCCGTTAACTGGCACATCTATCTGCTTACGAGTTCCGCATTGGCGCTTGGCATGGTCGGACTATTTCGCGCCGGGCCCATAATTTTGTGCTCGCTCGTGGGTGGGGTAGTGGCGGATGTAATCGATCGGCGCCGTCTAATGATGACGACACAGTCGATCATGCTCGCGTGTAGCGCTATGCTGGCGGTGATTACTCTCGGCGGGCTGCGACGAGTCTGGCCGATTTATCTTCTGACCGCAATCGCTTCGGGAGCGTGGGCGTTTGATACTCCCGCGCGGCAATCACTAATGCCCTCGCTGGTGCCGGCGAAAGATTTTCCCAACGCCGTCAGTCTCAGCATGCTGATGTTTCAAGTCGGAATGATTGTTGGGCCTGCTGGCGCGGGCTTCCTGCTTGGGAAGTTCGGCCCTGGTGTGATTTACGCAGTGAATGCTACTTCGTTTGTCGCCGTAATCGTTGGTCTGGCCCTTATGCGCACGAGCGGCCGGTCAAGTGAGAGCGATAAGACGCGAGTTAGCTTTGGGGCTCTCGTCGAAGGCCTGCGTTTCGTTTGGCGTACGCCGATAATTGTGCAGACGATGACGCTGGATTTCGTCGCGACGTTTTTCGCTTCGGCGAATCAATTGCTCCCTATCTATGCGAAGGACATTTTGCAGGTCGGCGCACGGGGACTAGGTTTTCTAGCGGCGGCTCCCGCGATCGGCGCGGTAATAACTGGTCTGATTATGGCGCGTTTTGGAACTCTGAAAAAGCAGGGATTGGTTGTGATCGTTTCAGTGGCAATCTTTGGCGCCGCCACGATCGCCTTCGGCATTTCCCGAATCTTCTGGTTGTCATTATTGATGCTCGCGATCGTCGGAGCCGCCGACACCGTCAGCACGATTCTACGTCAGACAATTCGCCAGCTCTCGACGCCAAACAATCTGCGCGGACGCATGACTTCAATCAACATGATCTTTTTCATGGGTGGTCCTCAGTTGGGCGAGGTCGAAGCCGGTGGACTCGCCGCGCTCTTTGGGGCGCCGTTGTCCGTAGTCACGGGAGGCGTTGGATGCCTGATCGCTGCGGCGATCGCGCTCTTTGGCGGTAAAACCCTGCGCCGATATGCCGGAACGGTAAGCGATAAGCAGTGAATCTTGACTTTGGCTTGACGTGATTTGATCCACGGTCTAATCTCGCCGTCTCCGCAATTTATCTCAATGAAGGTTTCTTTCTAATGTCCCAAGTTATGACTGCCGCGCCCGCGTGGACCATACCGGGATTTCTCGAGGCGCGAGAGAATAATCACCTCTTTATTAGCGGTGCAGATGCGACGGCGCTTACCCACAAGTATGGGTCGCCGCTATTTGTCTTTTCTGAACCACGCATTCGTGCCAACATTGCTCGCCTGCAAGCAGCCGCGAAGGAGGTCGATCGGCCAATCACGTTTTGCTACGCGTCGAAAGCCAACTCGAACATGGCCGTGCTGAAGGTCGTGCGCGACGCCGGGATCGACGTCGAAGTCAACAGCGGTGGCGAGCTCTACAAGGCGTTGCGCGTCGGATTCAAGCCAAACCAGATCATTTTCAACGGCACGAGCAAGACGAACGAAGAATTGGATGAAGCGGTGCGCGCCGGCATCTATTCAATCAACGTCGATTCCATCTATGAGATTGAACTCGTTGAAGATGCTGTCCGTCGCGCGCGCAGCGAACTCAATTCAGGTTTGCCGCCGGCGAGAATCGCTCTGCGTTTGGTGCCGGAGATTGGCACGCGCTCCCACCTTGGATTGCAGACTGCCCTGCTGACGTCAAAGTTTGGTATCTCTTCATCAGAGGTTCTCGATGCGTTTCGACGCGGTTTACTTAGCCCGGAACTGATTCATGTCTGCGGGATTCACATTCACGTCGGCTCGCAGACGCCCGATGTCGAGCCGTTCGCCGAAGCCTTCAAGAGCATGTGGAACCATCTGATGACGATTCATCGTGAAACCGGCCACACGCTGGAACACATCAATCTAGGTGGCGGGATTCCGGTGAATTATCTCCGCGATCGTTCGCAAGCGGATCAGTTGCCGGAACATGAGCGCGAGATGCTGGGCGCGGACCTGGAACCGTCAGCCGTTTTGAAGGAGGCGTTGCGCGTGGCGCGCGAGTCAGCACGCGATGCAGAAGCTGAACATCTTTTAGATCGCGTGACGATTCTGCTGGAGCCGGGACGCAGCATTATCGCTGACGCCGGCATCGTCCTTACAATCGTGCGCAACATCAAGCGCCGTCCGGAAACTGACGACGTATGGTTACTCACGGATGCTGGGTACAACCTTCTGCTGTCGATGAACAATTACAAGTGGTACTACCATCTGATTTCGGCTTCTCGATCGTGCGAGCCGCTCGAATCCGAATACAAAGTCGCTGGTCCATTGTGCGATTCCGGGGATGTCTATTTCGATATCGAAAGACATGGACGCTTGCCTGATTATCGTTTGCTGCCACGCGAGGTGAAACCCGGTGAAGTGCTGGCCTTGCTGAATGCGGGTGCATACTCATTGGCCCAGATGTTTCCTTATAATGGCCGACCGCTTCCGGCGGCAGTCATGATCCGAGAAGGTGGGAAGGCTGATTTGATCCGAAGAAAGGATACGTATGACGATCTGACGATCAATGATGTGTGGTAAGGATTATGAATGAGCGGATCGTACGGAGGGAATATCTCAGATTCCAAATTCCAAATTCCAGATTCCAAATAGTGTCATCGATCAGATTCTTGACAGGTCAACATTCATCGTCAGGTTCTTGACAGTCCGCGCTTCATCGATCAGGTTGTTGACAGTTCCGTACTTCATCAACCAGGGTTTAAAAGGACGTTCCGGCTTTTGAATTTGAAATCTTGAATTTGGAATCTGGCTCTGGAAACCTAAAAGAGCAGTACCAAATTCTTTTACGAGGAGAAAAAGATGCGTTACACAAGATTCGAAGACTTGCCGGTATGGAACACTGCGATCGAGTTGGCCGTCCAAGTGTATACCCTAACAGAGCGCGTTCAATTCAGACGACGCCGCAGCCTCAGGGATCAGATCGAACGCGCATCAGTTTCGGTATCAAACAACGTTGCCGAAGGTTTCGAGCGCGGCACGAACAACGAACTGTTATCCTTCCTCTACATTGCACGCGGCTCCGCAGGCGAAGTGCGCTCAATGCTGTGCTTGCTGGAGCGACTTCCGATGTTTCGCGAACTGCGGACCGACACTAAGACGTTGAAAGCCAAAGCAGAAAGTTGCTCACGCCAGTTGAAAGCATGGGCGCAGTCGCTTCAGGACTCCGAGTTTAAGGGAGAGCGTACCGTTAACACGAAAACTAAGCGTATGACTCAGGCCGCGCGAGAGCGCGAGGAGTTCTTAAAAGAACTGGCAGAAATCAGAGAAAAGGGTGCGGCGCCAAAGAAAACCTGACG
>QHXE01001039.1:0-4789 GCA_003222835.1 Acidobacteriota bacterium
CCGAGCTTGAGCGCATCAAAGCGCAGCGTGATCTCAAACGCGCAGAAAAAGAGGCTCATGTTTTACAGAAGTGGCGAAGAGGCCTAATCTTCGTCTCTGCACTGATGCTTATCGCGTCAGTTTGCCTTTTGATTTTCATCGTCAGAGTCAAGCGGGCGGAAGCGAGAGCCACATCGGCACAAAAAACCACCCAGACATTAAACCAGAAATTGGAGCAGACACAAAACACAATTCAGTTATTACAAGGTCTGACAAACGCCTCCCCCGAAGTGAGGTTGCAGGCGGTTGGGGCTATCCAAGGTAAAGCAAATAAAGAAGGGATTCCTCAAGCCCTAGGCAACGCGTTGGTGGCACTGGTCCTGACAGATAGAGACCCGAAGGTGGTCCAGGCTGCCCAGGACCTTATCCCTGAGATCGTCAAATCGAATCCGGAGTTGGCCCAAGCGCATGCCAGCATTCAGCTTGAAAGCCAAGACAATCAAGATCAAAAGGCGAGAGCCGATAAAATCAAAGATCTGTTAATTGCCAGAGGGATTGTCGTCGCGGATTATGATTACGGCAAACTTGCGCCACCGAAGAACCAGTTGAGGTATTGCATACCTGAAGGCACGTCTCCGCCGGATCAGCTTCTCCAGCTTATCAGTAGTACGGACGGCAACAGATGGGAAATGACCGCAATTTCAGGATGTGAGAAATCAGCTAGCGCGTTATATGGGATTTGGTTTGGCTCGGATAGACGTGCCGCCTTAAAAGAGCTGCTCGCCGTAGAAAAGCGATGGAAAGACGCTAGAGTCAATGGCAATATTGTCGTGTTGCAGGGTATCTTTGCCGATGAATTCACTAACACCGACGAAGCCGGCAACACATATGACAAGGCTGAGTGGGTCGGCCAATTCAGAGGCGGCGATCCGTCCTTTAGGGGATGGAAGATAAGTGACCCAAAACTAGTGAGCTACGGTGGTAATACTGCTACGATCACTTTCACTCTTCTTTATGGTGGAACGGTTGGGCGTTCTAAGGAATCCGATACTTTCGTGAAACGCGATGGACGCTGGCGTGTCCTCGCTTCTCGATCAGCTCCCTCGAAATGGGCAATCCCGTGATTAAGCCTGGCATCGGTGGCATCTGGCCAACCGCTTTCTCCAGCCTATCCCGCCTCCTAGTGTAGTGCGTCGGATATAAGGTTACATCGAAAGAAGGCAGTAATCTGCGAAAATGCCCAAACCACTCGATTCATAAGTTTCAATCTGTTAGACGCACTACACTAGCTATGGCTTCGGCATCACAGTACGGCGGTTTCTTCCAGCAGCTTGCCCTCGGCAAAGCGCTCGACGCTGAGTTGAAAAGCGTTGATGAGATTTGAGTGGCCGTGGAGAATTTGATCTGCCGTCACGCGCCCTGAGGCGGGAGAATGCATCACGCCGTGGCCGCTGAAGCCGTTGACGAAGTAGAGTCCTTTGACGTTCGGCGCGGGGCCGATGATGGCGTGATGATCGGGAGTCATTTCGTAGAGTCCGGCCCAGGCGCGGCGCGGGTTCACTTCAGCTTCGGAGAGCACTGGCACGCGTGACGCGGCGCGCGTCAGAATTTTTTCGATGAACGTTGGATCGAATTCAGTTTTGAAGCCTGGAGTTTCCTGGGGATCGTTCCAAGCCAGCAGGATTCCTTTCCCTTCACGACGAAAGTGAAAGCCGGTGGACATGTCGATCACCATCGGGAATTTCTTTGGCAATCGATCGAAGGGTTCCGTGGGAACGAGTTGCCGACGCAGAGGCTCGACCGGCAATTGCGCGCCAGCCATTTTGGCGACTTCTGCAGCCCACGCGCCGGCGGCGTTGACGACCACGCGCGTTGAGACAGAGCCTCGAGTTGTCATGACTCCCGCAATGCGGCGAGACTCCAACACTGGGAGCGCGGGCGTCCCGCCCGCAGTTGCATTGACGACTCGATCCCTGTGACTTGGGTAGCGAGCCACAAACGCACGCTACGTTCGCGCGCGTTCAGCATAAATCCCATCATCACACTATGCGGATCGACAAAGCCGTCCGTCGGGCAGAACGTGCCGCCCAGGATATCGTCAACGCGAAGCTGCGGCACCATCTTCACGATGTCTTCAGGCGAGACCCATTCGACGTTGGTAACGCCGAGGGCATGCTGCCTTTCGCGATTGGCTTTCAAGTAAGCAAGATGATTTTCGTTCGTCGCGCAGAAGAGATATCCGTGCGCTCGATAATCCGCCGGGTGGCCCACCACGTCATCGAACTTTGAAAAGAAGTCGATTGAATACTTGGACATTTGGATGTTGACCGGCGTCGAGAACTGTGCCCGCACGCCGCCCATGCTCTTGCCGGTCGAGCCCTTGCCCTGATGCGCCTCGCGCTCGATCACCAGCACATTCGTGCAACCGGCTTGCGCCAGATGATAAGCCACACTCGATCCGACAATGCCGCTGCCGATGATGACGACGTCCGCCGTTTCACTCATAGCAAGAAAGTCTCGCGCAAAGGCGCAAAGATCGCAAAGAAAAAAGGCGAGCAATTGCGCTCGCCTTTGCCTGGCAGACTCTTGAGCCCTCCTTGACGGTCGGGCTACTATCCCGATGTTACGCCGGCGCTGGTGTGCCGCCCGTAATCGGCGGCAGGATCGGCTTCAGCGGTTTCGCGGCTGGCTCTTTGATCTTAGGCTGCTCTTCGGAACTCACCGTAGACGGCTCTTCCGTGTCCTCGACGAGCGGCAAGCCTGCGACAATGCGCCGGATCTGAACGCCGTCGAGCGACTCGTGTTCGAGCAGAGCCTCGGCCAGACGCACCATAGTATCGCGATTCTCTTCGATAATTCTTCGTGCGCGGTCGTATTGTTCCGTGACGATCTTGCGCACTTCAGAGTCGATGCGAATCGAAGTCTCTTCCGAATAGTCTCGGTGCTGCGCGATCTCGCGACCGAGGAAGATTTGTTCTTCCTTCTTGCCGAAGGTCAACGGCCCGAGTTCGGACATGCCGTATTCGCAAACCATCGCACGCGCGAGTTCCGTCGCTTTCTCGATGTCATTGGACGCGCCGGTCGTGATGTTGCCGAGGAAGGTCTCTTCCGCAATGCGCCCGCCCATCAGAATTGAAATCTGGCCGATTAAGTATTCCTTCGTATAGTTGTGACGATCGCCTTCCGGCAATTGCTGGGTTACTCCCAGCGCCATCCCGCGCGGAATGATCGTGACCTTGTGCACGGGATCGGCATTGGGAACTTTCAATCCAACCAGTGTGTGGCCGGCTTCGTGATAAGCGGTGACGCGCTTTTCTTCGTTCGAGATGACCATGCTTTTGCGCTCGGCGCCCATCAGGACTTTATCCTTGGCCAATTCGAAATCAGGCATGGCTACAACCTTCTTGTTGTAGCGAGCCGCATTCAAAGCCGCCTCATTAACAAGATTCGCCAAATCGGCCCCGGTGAAGCCCGGAGTGCCGCGCGCGATCACGCTGATGTCAACGTCTTCGCCCAGTGGAATCTTGCGCGTGTGAACCTTCAGGATCCCTTCGCGGCCGCGCACGTCAGGACGCGAAACCACTACACGGCGATCGAACCGCCCTGGCCGGAGCAGCGCGGGATCGAGAACGTCTGGACGGTTAGTCGAAGCGATCAGGATAACGCCGTCGTTCGATTCGAAGCCGTCCATTTCCACGAGCAATTGGTTCAATGTTTGTTCGCGCTCGTCGTGACCGCCGCCGAGGCCGGCGCCGCGATGGCGGCCCACAGCGTCGATCTCGTCGATAAAGATGATGCATGGCGCGTTCTTCTTTCCCTGCTCGAATAGGTCGCGCACCCGCGAGGCGCCCACGCCGACGAACATTTCGACGAAGTCAGAACCGGAAATCGAGAAGAATGGGACATTTGCTTCACCGGCGATTGCGCGCGCCAGCAAGGTCTTGCCCGTTCCCGGCGGTCCCATCATCAGCACGCCCTTGGGAATGCGGCCACCGAGCTTTTGAAACTTCTGTGGCTCCTTGAGGAACTCGATGATCTCTTGCAACTCTTCCTTGGCTTCCTCGACGCCCGCTACGTCTTTGAACGTGACGCGCTTTTGCTGGTTGCTGAGCAGCTTCGCGCGCGACTTTCCGAACGACAGAGCTTTGTTGCCCCCCGATTGCATCTGTCGCAGCATGAAAATCCAGAAACCGAAGATCAGTGCGAACGGCAGAAGGTAATAAAGCGCTGGCCACAGATAACTGCTGCTGCCTGATTCGTCCTCGACTTTTTCCACACGCGGCTTGTTATCGTGGCTAGCGACGACTTCTTTGGCTTCTTTCAACAGGTCGTTCTTGGCCGGCTCGTTGGTCAACTGAACGTGGTATTCAGTGCCATTGGCACCGATAGCGACGGTCTCGGTAGCCTTGACCGTGAGCTGCTTCAACTCGAAACCATCAATCTTCTTGTATAGCTCAACCAGATCGATATTCTGCGTATTCTTGCTGCCCGGATTAACCAGCTTATAAATCAGAACCGCGCCGGCCACGATCAGTAGCCAGAAAATGATTTGTCTTGCAGTCGAACTCAAATCCTTCATATCCTCCGTTACCGATAATACCTCAAATCGGCCTTTCTTGTAAGAGCAGTTTGGAGCCCCGCCTTCAGGCGGAAGATTTCAGAGCAGGCGCCTGAACGCGGGACTCCAAACTCATGACTGCATCTAACGTGCCCGATGCGGTGGCATCAGGTGTCCCTAGGATGCCTACTTGTGCCGTTTCGGATGGCTTGTCTTTTGAAGGCCGGCATAGGAGAAACGCAATGGGCGTAG
>QHXE01001039.1:4802-5790 GCA_003222835.1 Acidobacteriota bacterium
TAATCGAAGTCAAGGCAGTAATTCTGGATGGGAAAGTAACCTAGCAACGAATGAGACCGCCGGGTTAGATTCGTGTCGTGGACCAAAAACAATTTTCAATTTTTGTGGTGTGGTAGGGGTATCGTTTGGGGCCTTCGCGCTTGCTCCTTCTCTTCCTGAGGTATAAGCTAAAGCTCAATAAACTTCCCCCAAGTTAACTCTCCTCGAACATGAACCAAGTAGAGCAGGATCTTTGTGGGTCTTTGTTGCCGGAAAGGAATAAGAAAATGAAGAAAATCATTCTTGCTTTGACTATCGTAATGGTCGCGGCCGGTTTCGCCGTCGCCGACACAATCTACTTGCGCGATGGGCGAACCATACAAGGGACGCTGCTGGGTTTCATCAATGGACGCTTCGTGGTGCGTGTCGAGTCACGTCAATCGAATTTTCCCAGAGCGACGACGGATCCAAACGTGGCGCGGGACAGAGCCTACGAGGGTCAAATCCAATATTTCCGTCCTGAGGAAGTAGAGCGGATTGAAATTGAAGGCCGCACGATCGACGATTCGCGGGCTGAAACGGTGCAAGTGACACTCGAATCAAACTGGATCGATACCGGGATAGATTTGCACAGGAACGATCACATTCAGATCAACGCGTCCGGAGTGATTACTGCCGGGCGCACGCGCATCACTCCCGACGGCTTGCGTTCGAATGACGCCAGCGCGCCTCTGCCACGCGCGGCTGAAGGCGAACTGATTGGCGCCATCAGCGATAATCCGCGCGCGCCCATCTTCGAAATCGGCTCGACGCGTGACATCATCGCGGATCGAGACGGCCGGCTCTATCTCACGGCGAATCGGGGCGCGTTCAGCGACGCACGCGGCAGCTTCTCGGTGCAGATTCGCCACCCGCGAGACATGACACTTGAGAATCAGGGTGACGTGTATCGCCGCCGTAATCCTGGAATTCGTTCGCGCACCCGACCAGGAATTGATGAGCGCGAGCG
>QHXE01001039.1:5972-7253 GCA_003222835.1 Acidobacteriota bacterium
CTACATTCGCATGTCGAACGGCCAACTGAGTCAGGCGTACTTAGTCGGCAGCCAACTGAGCAGCACGGTTCCTGTCGATGGTCGTCTGATCCTGGCCATCAATGATGATGACTACAGCGATAACAGCGGAAGTTTTAGCGTGCGGATTCGGCACTAGGTTGAGAGCTGCGTCAGCGACCGCGTTCCGTCAGGAATCAAACCAGTGAATGGCTCTTTATCGCAAGAAAAAGGGTCAATAAATCGGGGAGCGTCAACCTTTAGGAAACCATAATCGATCGAAACTGTCATGCCGTTGCGGGCTCGCGATATCGTCGATATACCAGCATCGCGATCCTCGAAACGCTCAATCGCCATGAACAGCATCCGGTCTCAGAAGCCGCTTGTCATTCTCGAACCGATTCCTGCAACTTCTTCGGTGCGATTAGTCGCCAGGCTTCCTTAATGTGCAGAGCGAGTTCCTTGTCGCTGACTTGATCTAGTTCGATGCCGACCCAGCCGCGCACACCTACATAAGGGGGCCGATAGAATTTCTTTGGAGATTTTGCGATCAGCATTTCCTGGATGCCTATCGCCGCCGGCACCGTCAGGGCGATGTGCCCGTCATTGTGATGGTTATTCGAGAACATCGCGAACACTTTCTTGGCGACAAACCACGTCGGTTCGCCGTGTGAGATTTTTTCCCAAGTCTCGGGCAGCGCCAGACAAATGTGACGGACCCGCTCAATCTGCTTTTCGCCATGATTGTCTTTCGCTATTCGCTTCATAACCCGTGCCCATTTTCGATATCGAGACTACTTAGTTTTCGTCAGCACCTTCCCGTCCGAATCGAACTCCATAGTAAAACGCTTGCGGCCTTCTCTGGCTGAAACTTCGTAAGTTACTTTGTCGCCGGCCGTGGTCTTTTCCGCCAGCGTGATCACGGCTCTGGGATATTTCTGCTTGATGGCCTGTAACGCGGCCTGCGGCAGAGTGTTCGGATCGATGCTCTCCTCGACTTCCGCGACGGTGCCATCAGGATTGTAGAGAACGTCGCGCCTCGTCGTTCTCTCCTGGCTTTCGATTTCATAATACTGCTTGCCGTTTTCCATCTCGCTGGCATAGCCGCGAATGATGGCTTTCGGATAAGCGCGCTTGAAATTTTCGATCACTACTGCCGGCACTTCTTTCGCGGTTATCTTCTTCTCTTTCTCTTGAGCCATTGTCGACAGACCCAGTACCGACACGACGAAAACAGACAGTACAATTCGATGCATCTTCATCTCAACTGTTTTTCCTTTCGCG
>QHXE01000042.1:0-3293 GCA_003222835.1 Acidobacteriota bacterium
GGTTCGATTCCGTCCCTGGCCACCACTTTCGTAAATGGTAAGACTCGGGGTGTTAGTCGATTACCATTAACGATTTACTATTCACCATTCACCACCCTATCGCGGCCAGAAGTTTCTTATGCGCTCTTCCAGAAAATGAAATGGAATGTAATCGGCTTGTCTTCCCGCGCGCCGCAATTCTTCAACCATGCGCATCGCGCCGTCAGTGTTAAAGCTGTGCACCATGATCGTCGCTGCGCGCTGAAGTTCCGGCCGTGACGCCAGAAACGAAGCAATGGCATAACCGGTGCGCTCATCGTCAGGGGTTTCCGCGCCGTAATGCTCAGGCATTAGATCGTGATCGAGAAAGATCGTGTCGTAGGTCCGGGATTCCAGCAGCTCTTTCGCTTGCGCCACATCGCAGGCCATGTCGAGTTGATCGCCTTTGAAGCGTTTCGCGAACCACTCGCAACGACGCTCGTCATCCTCGAGCAGGAAGACGCGAATAGGATGGCGGCCAGCGTCGGGGCTTGCGATTCCAAGTTTCTGCTTCAGACGCTCTAGTACTCCCATGATTAGCTATGATGACTTATCGCTCGTATCTCAAGATCAATCCATCACCGCCGACTGCCCAACCGCTCTTCTTCGTCATGAAGAGCGCGTACAGATTCCGCTTGGTGTTGCTTTCCTGCTCCACCCACACACGACCGCCATCGCCCGAGCGCAAAATGATACCGCCGCGTCCCACGATCCAACCTTCGCTGTCGTTGACGAACTGGACGCTCAGCAGCGTAGCGCTCACTGGCGCCGTAACCTTCGACCAGACCGCGCCACCGTTGTTGGTAGTCAAGATCGTGCCGCGTTCGCCGACTGTCCACCCCTGCTTCTCGTTACGAAAGTCTACGTGATAGAGCGTTACGGTGACGTCGGACTTCTGTCTGCTCCAGGTCTCGCCGGCGTCATCAGTGTGCAGGATCGCGCCATTGGCGCCGACGATCCATCCGCGTTTTTCATCGACAAAATCGATGTGAATCAGTTCTTGCTTCGTCGGCGCGCGCAAGACTTGCCAGTTAGCTCCGCCGTCCCTGGTGAAAGCCAGAATGCTATTCACGACCACGTCGCCGCGACTGGCTGAGCCAACTACCCATCCGCGCTTCTTCCCATTGAAGCGGAGGCTATATAGTTCGGGTGTGGCGCCTTCGAATTCCGACGGCGAAAACTTATACGATTCTCTCCAGGTGTGACCACCGTCATCGGTCGCAAAGATACTTCCGCCCGCGAGGACGAACCCCGAATTCTTGCCGACGAAATAAATGTCGTTGATGGAGTGCTCGGTGCCGATGGGCCGCTCGACCCACGTGGCGCCACCATCCTGGGTGTGGCTGACGAACCCACCATCACCTGCAACCCAGCCCTCTTTCGAATCGATGAAGTAAACGGCGTTCAGGTCCTTGCCGCCCGAGCCGATCCGCTTGCTGCTCCATCCGCTCTGAGCAATAGAAACTGCCGCCGCAAGCAAAATCACGGCCATCGCGAGCGTCACCTTTTCCTTCCGTTTTCGTTGCATCCTGCGCATCCGAGAGGAGTCTTACATATCATCCTCAGTTTTGACAAAAAACCGAGACGCGTCCCACGGCGTCAGTCACAGGTCGCGCAAGTCTGGCCGTCGTAGCGTCAGCACCGATACGAAGACCGCGATGATCAATCCGCCTACGGCCAAAGTATGCTGGACGCCGAAACGATGTGACGCCGCGCCCGCAATCAAGTTTCCAATGGGCATGGCGCCAATGAACGAGAGCATGAACATGCTCATCACGCGCCCGCGCATTTCGTCCTTAACTAATTTCTGCAACAGCGTGTTGGTGACCGCAACCGCGCACACGATTGCAAAGCCGAGCGCGAAAAGAAAAATCAGCGACACGGGCAAGAGCGTCGAAAGTGACAAGCATATCAGGCACAGGGCAAAGCCCAAATCACCGCCCAGCACGAACCATCCTTTGTGACGGAAGTCTCCCAGATAAGCCAGAAACAGCGCCCCGAATAACGCGCCCGCCCCCGCTGTTCCCATCAGCACGGCCAATCCCGTCTCGCCCAAATGAAAGATGTCGCGCGCAAACACCGGAGTCATGGAAAGATATGGCGCGCCAAACAAACTTGTGACCGCGGAAATCATCAACAGCATCGAGACCCTTGGCCGAGTTGCGACGTAGCGGAATCCTTCCGTTAAATCCTGAATGAATGCGCGTTTGTCTCTCAGCGACCGATCCGGCGCGGCGCTGGCTTTCTCTGGTCGATCAAAACGAACCATCGCCAGCCCAATCACAACCGCCGCAAACGAAAGGCCGTTAGCAAAGAAGCAGCCGGCCAAACCAAACAATCTGAACCCCACGCCGGCGAAGACGGGCCCTAACACGCGCGCGAGCTGAAACTGAGTGGAATTCAAGGCGATTGCATTCGCCAGGTCTTCACGGCCCACGAGGTCGAATACTAAAGCCATGTACGACGGCCCGGCGATAGACATGCAACACCCAGTGACAAACGAGAGCACCAGGATCATCCACACTTGTACGACATGCGTAAGGACCAGAACGCCTAATGTTAAGGCTGCGATGCCGGCTACTACCTGGGTATAAATCAAAAGTTTTCGGCGATCGATCAAGTCCGCAAAGACTCCGCCGGCCAATGTCAGAACCAATCCCGGCGCAGTTGACATGAATCCGTCGACGCCGAGCCAGAAAGGCGAGTTCGATAGTTCAAAGACCAACCAGCCCTGGGCCACCGCTTGCATCCAGGTGCCGGTGTTGGAAAGAAAAGCACCCGACCAAAAAAGCAGAAAATTGCGATGCCGCAGCGCGCGAAACATTCCGCCGACACTGCGACTCCGTTCGGGTTCAACTTTTACTTCGGTGGACATTTCTATCTTAGATACCATGTCGCCAGCTTTCAGCAAAGCTGAGCGCGCTGAGCGAGGAGTTTGCGTTTCGTCTTTTGATTTGTTTTCTTGTTAATGGACACAACCTAAAGGTTGAACTCTCAACACTCGCAGACACGGTTCAGAGTTCAACCTTTAGGTTGCCGGTTTAAGGGAACGGCAAATCACAGCTGGAACTCGAAACTGACTGCGCAGGGATACTGTGTCGCTGTGCGCGCATGCATCCCTCCTTGGGGTGTGCAAAGCGAATGGCTTTGCCAGTCGGCCCACACGCATGTTTTAATCGTCTGCCCCTCAACACAACAAGAACGGAGATACACAATGAAGCGATTGAGCTTATTTCTGCTTTCATCAATTGCCCTCGCGCTTACGATGAGTCTGA
>QHXE01000042.1:3373-16239 GCA_003222835.1 Acidobacteriota bacterium
CTCGCTATTCATTCCCGGCGCGCGCTTGATCCCCACCGGCCGCCGTCCGACCGGTGAGGTAGGATCGCGCGTGCTGTCTCCGGACGATTACGTCCAACGCTCCGCTCCATTGATCGAGAAGAATGGTTTTTTCGAGCGGGAGATTTCACGACGCACCGAACAGTTCGGAAACATCGCACACATCTTCAGCACCTACGAATCACGACACGCGAAAGACGATGCGCAGCCGTTCCAGCGCGGCATCAACAGTATTCAATTGATGAACGATGGCAAGCGCTGGTGGATCGTAACGATCTTCTGGCAGGGTGAAGATGACAAGAATCCGCTGCCGTCGAGATATCTCAGCGGCAAGAACTAAACGTGGAGGAACTATGAGCTTTAGTGAAATGATTTTGCCGGAATTCGATCAGGAAATGGCGAACACGCGCAAGACTTTGGAACGCGTCCCCGAAGACCAGCTCGCGTGGAAGCCACATGTGAAATCAACTTCGCTGGGCGGGCTGGCAACTCACTTGGGCAACATTCCCAGTTGGGTCAAGAACACTTTTGAACAGGACGAATTGGACTTCGCGCCGCCGGGCGCTCCGCCATTTCGTCTGGAAGAAGCAAAGTCACGCAGCGAATTGCTCGCAGCCTTCGACAAGAACGTCGCCAATGCGCGAGCGGCATTGGAAAGTGCGAGTGATGAAAAATGGCTGGGACCATGGTCGCTGCTTAACGGTGGCAACAAAATCTTCACGATGCCGCGCGCGGCAGTCATGCGCAGCTTTGTGATGAATCATTTAATTCACCATCGTGCGCAGCTTGGAGTGTACTTGCGTTTGCTGGACGTGCCGGTGCCTTCGATCTATGGGCCATCGGCGGATGAAGGCGGCTTTTAGCTTTCCCGTCTAGCGCGAGCGATTGCATCCACAATTCGCAAGGCATCAACTGCCGCCTTCACATCGTGAACTCTCACGATGTGAGCCCCGTTCATCGCCGCAACGACCGTGCTCGCGATTGTTCCGTATAGACGTTGGTTCGCGGGAGCGCTATCAAGAAGCTTTCCGATGAAGGATTTTCGCGAGGTACCGATCAAGATCGGAAAGTTTTCCAATGCCCGGGCGATTTGATCGAGATTAGCGATCAATTCAAGATTCTGTTCCGCGGTCTTGCCAAAGCCGATTCCGGGATCGATTGCAATGCTTTGTGACGCAACGCCGCGCGTTCGGGTGAGCGAGACGCTTTCGCGCAGACCGTCGATTACTTCCTTCAAAAGGTTGTCGGCCGGCGGCAACTGTTGCATCGTCTTCGGAGTTCCTCGCGAGTGCATCAGGATGAGCCCCGCCTTCGCGTTTGCAACTTCGTCGGCGATCTGAGGATCGAAACGAAGGCCTGAGATGTCGTTGACGATCTCCGCGCCCGCTCCCAGGGCCGCGCGCGCGACAGAAGATTTGGTCGTATCGATCGAGATCGGAACAGATGAAATCCCAGCCAGCCGTTCGATCACCGGAATCACTCGCCGCAATTCTTCTTCTTCGGCCACAAATTCCGAGCCCGGTCTCGTCGATTCGCCGCCAATGTCAATGAGGTCTGCGCCTTCATTGATCGTTTGCTCTGCGTGAGCAACCGCGCGCTCCGGCGAAAAGAATTGTCCACCATCGCTAAAGCTGTCCGGCGTAACATTGAGCACGCCCATGACGAGTGTCCGTTCGCCATAAGCCAGAGAGCGTCGTGCCAGTTGCCATTGACGAATCATCCCAAGCAAAAGTAAAAAGGAATGGGACAAAAGTAAAGATTGGAAGGAGCGCTGCGGATGGAAACACAATCCTGGACCGGCATATCTATAGAGACGGGGTTCTTTCCCCTATCATTCCTGTTGTACCTCTGCACGCCCACGATAGTTATCGACGGCGTCGTTACCCAGAGACCTTGGGGTGTCCATTACTTTCCCACGCAACCTGGAATGCACACGGTGACAATCTTCTTCGGCTATCTCTTTATGGACCAGTGCGGCGCGAATACGATCAATGTGAATGTCGAAAGCGGGCGCGTCAGCAGAATCAGGTTCGAGATGCCGCCGTGGATTTTCTCGCCAGGTTCGATCAGGGAGCTTCCCGCGTATACGCCGCGCTAGAGGCAAATCAGTTGCCTGCTTCTGATTCATGAGCATCCGTCAAGCTTATTCTGATTGGTCGGCAACCTACGATCTGGATCGAAACCTCACGCGCGATCTCGATCAAGCGGTCACTAAGAATACTTTGGCAAATCTGCACTGCAAGTCCGTCTTAGAACTTGGCTGCGGAACGGGTAAGAATACTGCGCTGCTGGCTGAGATTGGCGAGCGGATCTGCGCTATCGATTTTTCGCCGAACATGATTGAGCGAGCCAAAGATAAATTGCGATTAGATAACGTAAGTTTCGAAGTGGCTGACATTACTGGGCCCTGGCCGTGCGAAAGTGAGTCTTATGATTTAATCGTTTGCAATCTGGTGCTTGAACACATTCGCGATCTCTCTTTCATCTTCGCGGAAGCGTTTCGGGTCCTGGTTACTCAAGGGCGATTCTTCCTTTGCGAACTGCATCCCACTCGACAGTACGAGGGTAAGCAAGCGAGTTTCCGGCGAAATGGGAAAATGACCGCAATCGAAGCCTTCGTCCATCATCTGACGGATTTCACGGACGCGGCGAATGATCATGGGTTTTCGCTGCAAAGCATGAAGGAATGGTGGCACGAAGAAGATCGGAACAAGCCACCAAGGTTGGTTTCATTCATGTTTGAAAAGAGACCCATGAAATCTGAATTTGGCCACTGAGGAAAGAAGTGTGCGAATGCTTACAGCAATTTTTCGCTTGTCGCGACGTTGGGTTTCCCTCCCGCTCTTCGCCTCCATGCTGTCAGCGAGCTCCAACCTGTTTGCTCAGGAGCGAGACTGGCAGCCTCAACGAACCTGGGTCTTTATAGTTGGCACTCTCCGGTGGAAGCACACAGACATGTTCGCTTCGTTCCCACAGGAGAATCGGCGTGATGCTCAGTTGGTTGATTTTTTCCGAAAGCAAGGCGTGCCCGCGCAGCAACTCATGTATTTAAAGGACCAACAGGCGACAACGCGAAGAGTTAAGGCTGCTTTCACTTCCCTGCTCTCAAAAACCAGTGATGGTGATCTACTTTTCTTTTATTTCACCGGTCACGGCTACAAATCTGACGATGGCCACAAAACGTTTTTTGCGGCCTACGATGCCGGCGACGATATTCCCGGCTGGTCGACCGAGTCGATCATCCGAGACATCGATCGATACTTCAAAGGATCGCGAGCACTTCTCACTGCTGACAGTTGTTACTCGGGGAGCCTCGCGGCGCAGATTCGGAAAACGTATCATAGAGTTTCGTATGCGGCTCTAACTTCCTCTTCAGCTAACCAGCTCTCGACCGAGAACTGGACGTTTACGGAAATGTTGTTAGCTGGGCTTACCGGTCGCGCCTTTGCCGATATCGACGGCGATGGACAAATCACGCTTAGCGAACTCGCTGAGGCCGTGAGGGAAGATATGGCCTTCGCCGAAGATCAACGGTCGTCATTTACGTTCACGGGACGCTTCTCACCCGGCACCGTGTTGGCACGCGCCGAGCTAAAACCGAGTCCGCAAGTAAGCCGGCGGGTTGAAGTCAGGCCCGGCGGCGGTTGGTACCACGAATGGTACAAAGCGAGAATAATCGACGGTCGCGGCGGCAAATTCAAGGTTCATTATTATGGCTGGCAAGATTCCGACGACGAATGGGTGCGGCCAAACCAGATTCGCAACTTGATCGCGCCACGGGACAGATGGCTCACTACTACGCTAAGCAATTGATTTTCGTGCGTGACAGGAAGAAGACTTCTGGAAATCAACCGACTTCACTCGAAGTGACCGCTGCGCAAACATCCGATCAAGTGATTCACAGTCAGCAGCAGCGACCTCGCGTTGCGCTCCATGCGATCCACGGCGTCAAGTTGCATTGGCTGGAGCGGCGTCTTGCGGTCGCGCTTTAGGAATTGGCACAGGCCAATGACCACATTCAGTGGGGTGCGTAATTCGTGAGTCATTGCTTTGACAAACTCTGTCTCGGCGCGGTCTGCGTGCAGCACTCTCTCTTCAAGTCGTACTTGATTATGAGGAATTTCCATTCCGCCGTTCATTTCCGCCTCGTTCAAACGCGCAAGATCTTTCCGGGATAAGAGGGCTTGGCGTGGCATAATCTCTGAAACATCGATCAATTGATGTGCCAGCTTCTATAAGCTCACAATCGCTTCTGATACACGTGCGGAAACTACGCTGGGTAATCTTAATAGAACACTCAGGCGAGTGATTCCCAGACACTCAACCATTCAAGTGAGGGTGGCTGCGCATCAGTGAAGTAGGCGAGTTACGACAGAATTCAAATGCTCAAAGTCGATCGGCTTGGTCACATATTCGTTGCATCCGGCAGCAAGCGCCTCGTTGCGTGATTGGGGCGAGTCGTGCGCTGAAACCGCAACGATGGGAATCTTCGCCGAAGCTCGGTGCTCGCGAATTTTTCGCGTCGCTGCCAGTCCATCGAGTTTTGGAAGACTCAAATCCATTAGGATAAGCTGTGGCTTTTCCTTCAACGCCATCGTCACAGCCATCTCTAACAGCCGCCTCATCATGAAGCGGCTGTCCTCGAAATCTTCGACCAGCAGGAAAAGAGTCTTTCGGTGTGCCATCGCCATCCGTTACTCCGCGTAGACTCACATTAGCAGAAGCCACCCGCGCATTACTAGCGTACGCTGATTAGCTTCTGCTATCATATCGCATGGAAACGCGACATAAAAAGGTGAACTAATTGAGTTCAATTCGTACATGTCTACGCCTAGGATGCAATTTTCAACAATCGATTGAAGCCATGACGCCCGCAACCGCAAAAGCCATAGACATCAGCGAACTGGAAGATTTGGGCCGAGCGACGCTGCAAATCGTTCACGATCTAAAGAACCAACTGAACGGAATCAAATTGTACGCCACATTTCTGCGGAAGAGATTCGATAGCGAGAATCGACCTTCTGAAGAACGCGAAATACTAGCGAAATTGATCGACGGGTTGGACCGAGCGGCGCGGGAGATGACGACCTTGGTTCGTTATTCGCGGCCCGTCGAACTCCGTCGGCGGCGTGCAAATCTGCGGAAAATAGTTCTCGAGGCGGCGCTGTCGTCGAACAGCGAAGCCTTAGAGCCGGCGTTTAATGGTGAGTTCGATCCCGACGCGTTATCGGAAGCGTTTCGATTCTTGACCCAGCACGCTGTCAGCCATAGTAGTTCGCGAGATCGAAATCAAATTACCGTCCATCTGAATCGATCGGGCGTGACGACTTCGCCCGAAGCGATGGTCGAATGGCGCGCTGAGTTCGACAATCGCAGCCATCCTTTTGGTTCGGATCACAAATATGAGTCCGTGCACGCCGCGCTGGCTACAAGGATCATCGAGGCGCACGGAGGCCGAATCGAATTTAGCTCAGACGCGATTCGCGCCTGGCTGCCTTTATCTGATTGATTATGCATCACCGCGACTACTGTTCGTGTCAGAAGCCCGACCGTGAGGGAGGGCACGTTAGGCCCAGTTAACCGGAGCCCTCCCTCACGGTTGGGCTTCTGACGCGCTGAAATCAAATGAACAAAAGCAAAGCTCAAGATATTCGCATCCTGGTCATAGATGATGAGCCAATGATGAGCGATTCTTTGCGCCGACACCTCGAGGAAGAAGGATACGCGGTCGATACGGCAGCCACGGGCGCCCAAGCCATAGACTTGTTCGACGGCGGCGCCCATCATCTCGTGATTTGCGATTTGCAACTTCCGGACATGGACGGTCTGACATTGCTGCGGCACATGAAGGACGCAAGACCGACCACCGAAGTCATCGTCGTTACCGGTTATGGTTCGGTGCAAACGGCGGTTGAGGCTACTAAAGCCGGCGCGTTCTATTTCGTCGAGAAGCCTTTCGACTTTGAAGAATTGTCGCCGCTGGTCGAGAAGGCTTTGGAGCGTCGCGAATTGATGGCCGAGACGGCAAACATGCTGCGCCAGCTTTCCACGCGTGCTGAGTACTTCAACATCATCGGATCGTCAAAGCAGATGCAGACGATCTACGAAACTATCGAATCGGTGGCGAAGTCTGATGCTAACGTTTTAATCGTGGGCGAATCGGGCACCGGAAAGGAATTGATTGCGAATGCGATTCATTACAATTCGCTGCGCGCCAAGAAACCATTCATCAAAGTCAATTGCGCAGCGTTACCGAAGGAACTAATCGAGTCGGAGTTATTCGGCCATACTAAGGGCGCGTTTACCGGGGCGCACGCCGATAAGGAGGGATTGGTCCAACACGCCGCGGGCGGCTCGTTAATGCTGGACGAAATCGCCGAGATGCCGATAGAACTCCAGCCGAAACTGCTTCGCGTGCTGCAAGAGCGCACCTGTCGCAAGATCGGTTCGGAGAAAAGCTATCCGGTAGATTTTCGTTTGATAACCTCGACCAACCGATTGCCGGCAGACGCGATTCGCGACGGGTTGCTGCGCGACGATCTCTTCTATCGCATTTCCACTATTACGATTCATGTGCCGCCATTACGCGAGCGAATGGAAGACATTCAATTGCTCACGGATCACTTTTTGAAGCTGTATGCCCAGAAATACGATCGGCCAATCGGAGGAGTATCGCAGTCGGCATACCAGAGGTTGTTTGGGCACTCGTGGCCAGGTAATGTCCGCGAACTGCAAAACGTGATCGAACGCGCCGTGTTGTTGGCAAAAGGCGATCGCATCGAGCCGGTCGACTTGCCTTTCGATAACGGAAGCGGCGTAACGAATGCCGCGCCTGCTTTCGCTTGGGACGTGCCGCCCAACATGACTCTCGAAGATATCGAGAAGTTCGTCATCGAGCGCACCTTGCAGCGCACCGGCGGAAACAAACAAAAGGCCGCCAACCTGCTTGGCATTTATCGTCCTCGCCTTTACAGCAAGATTAAGAAGTACAAGATTGGCCTGGAAAGCGTCAGTCAAAACTAATCATCGAACAAAGGGGATCCGACCTTGCCTTCTAATCCGGAAGAACGCCGCCAATCTCCCAGGCTCAATGCTAATCTGGAAGCTCGCCTGGAATTCAGCGTCCTCATGCGCGACGCTGAAACCAGCAATAGCGGCGTGCAACACTTGCGCGCGGTGGCCGGACACACGCAAAATCTGAGCGCGCTGGGACTCGCCGTGGTGCTGCACGCGCAGAACATCGACGAGCAATACCTTTTGGGAGCAGAGGGCTCGATGGCCATTGAGCTGGATTTGCCGAATGGTCTATCGATAGAGATCCAAGCCACGCCCGTTCGGTATCAAAAGCTTAATGAAGGATATTTGATTGGCGCCCGCATCAGCGAAATGACTGACCGCGATCGGGAACTGTACTTGGAGTATCTCGCTGAGCTAGCGTAAGGCTAAATTCCCTCTCCCTTTAGGAGAGGGAGTTTGGAGAGCGAGCTATCACACAATCTCGTAAGTTGCCACACTCGTCGGCGTCTCAAAGCAACGCACCTTATAAATCCGTACGCGATCGTCATCGATTCTCGCTGCCAACCTCTTCAGTATGAACCGCGCGACATTCTCTGCCGAAGGGTTCTGCTCCGTCACAAACGGCTCGAGTTCGTTCAAATTCTTATGATCGAGATACGCCACCAGGTCGTCCGCCGCTTCTTTTAACTCCACAAAATCTACCAGCAGCCCAATGTTATTTAGCTCGCGCCCGCGCGCGTAAATTTCGATTTTGTAATTGTGGCCGTGCAGGTTCTCGCACTTCCCCTTGTAGCCGCGCAGTTGATGCGCGCTGGAGAAGTTACGTTCAATCATGACTTCAAATTGTCCGGGCATGAATAATAGTTTCAGGTTTCAGGTTTAAAGTTTCAAGTTGGGACGGATATTCACTGGCGACGACGCGCCTACGAACTTGAAACCTGAAACTTGAAACTTGAAACCTGATCGTTAAAGACACACCGTAACTGCTCGATGTCTGAAGTTATCCGACACGGCGGTAAACTCTGCAAAAATGTTTGCCCATAAATCTTCGTCCGCAGGCGCGGATCGAGAACCGCCAGCACGCCGCGATCCGTGGTGCTGCGAATCAAACGACCGAGTCCCTGCTTCAAAGAGATGATCGCTTGCGGCACGCTGTATTCGTAAAAGCTCGAACCCCCTTGCTCTTCAATGTTACGTTGTCGAGCCGCGACGATTGGATCGCTGGGAACCGCAAACGGCAGCTTGTCTATGATCACGCACGACAATTGCTCGCCGCGCACGTCAACTCCTTGCCAGAAACTCGCGGTCGCGAACAACACTGCGTTCGGCGTCGAACGAAACTTCTTCAGCAACGCGCCCTTTGAAGTGCTGCCTTGCAGAAAAGACGGATAATCAATCTGCGGCGCCACGCGCTCGTATAGCTCATTCATTCCCGCAAAACTTGTCGACAACACAAAGGCACGACCTTCAGTAGCATTCACAATCTTGATCACTTCATCCGCGGCGGCGCGCGCCCATTGTGGCGAACGCGGGTCAGGCATCCGCGGCGGCAGATAGAGCACGGCTTGATTCTCGAAATCGAAGATCGATTCGGCGATCATCTCTTCGGCTTCATCAAGTCCGAGCCGTTCGCGAATAAATCGAAAGTTGCCGGCGCTGGACAGGGTCGCGGAAGTGAGAATCACGGTCGGCACTTTCTCGAACAGCTTGTCTTGCAGCAAACCCGAGACATCGATCGGCGAGGCGCGCAGGAAGACCCCTCGTCCCCGGCGCTCAAGCCAATAGACAAAGCTCTTGTCATCGCCTTTGATGATGAAGTTGAGATCGAAACGAAGTTGTCGCGTTCGCCTAATGATGTTCTCGGCATCGGCGGGCGCATCTTTCAGTGCGTCGAGAGTCGTTTCCAGACGATTGAGCGCGTTATCGAGCGCATCGCTTGGGTACGCAGGCGTCCCCGCCTGCTCTCTCTGGTCACTGTCGAGACTCGATTTTGCCGAACTGGGCCGGTCGCTACCGCTCACGGTTCTGTAATCCCGCGTCAGTGCAAATCTTCCTTCCAACCCACGCCCTTCATGAAACGAAATCCAAAACATGTCCGCGAATCGCTGAATGCGAGCACTGACTCGCGTCAATTCTCTTTCCACTTCGCGATTCTCAAATTTCAAGAAGCTTACATCGCGCAGCAGATCGTCAATCTGATAATTCGAAGTCTGGACGCCAAAATATTCCGACGCTACGTCTTCAATCTGATGGGCCTCGTCCAAAATCACTGCGCCGTAATCCGGCAGCACCGCGCCGTACGCTCCATTTCGCAGCGCAAGATCCGCGAAGAACAAGTGATGATTGACAACCACGATGTCCGCGTCGAGCGCGCGCTGGCGCATCCGGGTGATAAAACACGGATCGAAGTCCGGACACTTCTGTCCGAGGCAGGTATCCGAACGCGCATCGATGTGTCGCCAGAAAGGAAGATTCTCAGGCAGATTTGAAAGCTCCGCGCGATCGCCGGTCTCAGTCTTCGTCATCCAGCGAACAACTTCATCGAAGTGATCGATCTGATCGAGCCCTTCGAGCACCGGCATGCCTTCGGCGCGCTTGATTCGATGCAGGCAACCGTAATTGCTTCGCCCCTTCATCACCGCCGCGCGAAACTTTTTCGGCAGCACCTCCTGAAGAAACGGAAGGTCTTTGTCCATCAGTTGCTCTTGCAGATTCTTCGTCCCGGTCGAGACCACCACGCGAGCGCCGCTGCCGCAGGCCGCCGCTATTGCGGGCACCAAATACGCGAGCGTCTTGCCCGTGCCGGTCCCAGCTTCGACAATCAGATGATGTTTTTGTTCGAAGGCGCGAAGCACCGCCTGAGCCATTTCAATCTGGCCAGGCCGATGCTCGTATTCGGGATGGGCTTTGGCGATTACGCCTTCAGGACCGAAGACTGTTTGCATAGTAAGGAAAATGCCATCCGCAGATTTCGCAGATTACGCCGATTCTGAAAATCCTCTCACGTTGGCATCTTACGCCAATCGCTCCCTATTCCATAATCAGCGAAATCTGCGTAATCTGCGGATTGATCTTATCAAAAAGCTACTCGCGAATGACTGCGCAAATACTTGTCGATTGACTCCATGAAGACCGCGCCAAAGTCCTTCAGCTTGCGCTCGCCAACGCCGCTGATGCGGGCAAACTCGCCTTCACTCGTCGGATAATATCGGGCCATCTGTCGGAGAGAAACGTCCGAGAAAACAATGTAAGAGGGCACGCCGCGCTCGTCCGCGAGCCCCTTGCGCAAGCGGCGGAGTTGCTCGAACAGATCTTCGTCGCAGACAATTGCGCCGATACCGCCAGCGCGACTTTCTCGAACGCGATGTTTCTCTTTCCGTTTATCTCTTTTAGGGGCAATTGGCTTGGTCAGATTAATTTGTTGGCGCTGTCTGAGCGCGCGCCAACCTTCCTCAGTCATCTGCAGCACATTGAATTTTTCCGTGAGTTGATTGACGTAGCCCAGACGAATCAACTCGCGGCCAATCAATCTCCACTCGTTTTGACTGTGCTCTTTGCCGATGCCATAAGTCGAGACGGTCTGATGATCCCACTTGCGCACCTTCTCGGTCTCCGCGCCGATCAGCACCTCCGCGATTTGATTGATGCCAAAATCAAAGCCGCTTTTTTCACGCAAACGATAAACGCATGACAGAAACTTTTGCGCCTCAATCGTGCCGTCGTACGTCTCGCGCGGCGTCATGCAGTTATCACAAGCTCCGCAGTTCGATTCGGGAAACACTTCGCCGAAATAGCGCAGCAGCGCCGTGCGCCGGCATTCGGCGCTCTCGGCTAACTCAACCATGTATCGCAATTGTTGTCGCGCAATCTTTCGTTCGTGCTCGCTGGAAAGCTCGTCGATAAACTTCGAATACTTAACGGCGTCGCCGGCGCTAAAAAGCAAGAGACACTCGCTGGGTAGTCCATCGCGTCCCGCGCGCCCTGTCTCCTGGTAATAGCCTTCGATGTTCTTCGGCATGTCGTAATGAACGATGAAACGTACGTTGGGCTTGTTGATGCCCATGCCAAAAGCAATGGTCGCGCAAATCACGCGCACTTCGTCGCGGATGAACAGTTCCTGATTCGTCGTGCGCGTCTTGGCGTCGAGACCCGCGTGATAAGGTTCAGCTTTGATCCCGTCTGCATTCAAGCGCGCCGCCACATTTTCCGCGCTGTTTCGGCTCTGGCAGTAAACGATGCCGCTATCGCTTGGCCGCCCCTCGACGAAACTCAGAAGCTGTCTGTAGGAACTGTCTTTCGCCAGCACGCGATAGGTGAGGTTCGGCCGATTGAAACTCGCGACGTAACAACCCGGCTCACGCAGACTAAGCTGCTTAACGATGTCCGTGCGCACTCGTGCCGTCGCGGTGGCGGTGAGCGCCATCATGGGAACTTTCGGAAAGAGTTCGCGAAGTTGAGAGAGCTGCCGATACTCAGGCCGAAAGTCATGTCCCCACTCGCTGATGCAATGCGCTTCGTCGATCGCGATCAAATTGATCTTCCACTCTTTCAAGTTAGCGAGAAAGCCCGGTAGCATTGCCCTCTCCGGCGCCACATACAAGAGCCGATACTTAGCATGGCGCAAACCCAGCATTCGCTCCGCAGTTTCATTCGCCTTCAGCGTGGAATTAAGAAACGTCGCCGCAATCCCGCTGGCCTGAAGCGCATCAACCTGATCCTTCATCAAAGAGATCAACGGCGACACCACTACCGTCAAGCCGTCCCGCGCCAACGCCGGCAATTGAAAACAGAGGGACTTGCCTCCGCCCGTCGGCAACAATGCGACAACGTCCCGCCCGGCCAAAGCATCGCGAATGATCTCTTCCTGCAACGGCCGGAAGGAATCGAAGCCGAAAAATTGCTTGAGTAGGGGTAGCAGCGATGTTGCTTTCGTGGTCATGAAACTAATGAAGCGCCGCGTAGCGGCGAAATGAATTTAGGCCGGCCTTTCAAGGCCGGTAAACGGATCCGGGTAGAAGATTGCGTCGCGTAGTGACGCTTGAATCATCCCGACAGGTAACGCTCATCGTAATCGACACCGTGCTTCTGCAACAACTCCACATATTCTTCCTGAAAAGTCTTCTTGCGGTGATGCGCACGCTGATTCTTGATGTATTCGATCACTTGGGGAATTTGTGATCTACTAACAGTGAACGCCCCGTAGCCGTCCTGCCATTCGAAGGCGCGCATCTTGGAGAATTCCTCATGAATCCATTTTGACGACTCGCCCTTCAGAAACTGCGCGATCTGGCTTGGCGCGAGAGTTGGAGGCGCAAGAATGAGCGCATGAATGTGATCTTCGACACCGCCGACCTGGAGCGCGGTCATCTTGTGCTTTCTTGCGATGCCGCCTATGTACGACCAGACGCGTCCTTCGATTGTAGGTACAATCCAAGGCTCGCGGTTCTTGGTGCTGAAGGTGAAGTGATAATGAAGCGATGTGTAGGTATTCGCCATGAGGGAACTACATTGTGAGCTTCAGTCGTCGCTACGCGACGCGGTTGATCATTGCCTTCGAGTTCCGGGCCTTGAAAGACCCGGCTAAATTCATCAGGTCGCTACGCGACTTAGGCAATACTCCGTCTACCAGAATCGCGCCGTCGTTCGCGGATAACCCGAACGAAATCATCAACGCTCTCCTTTTCAGGCCAGAAGTCAGCTTTAAGCGAATCAAAGTCTGTTAGTGAACCAGCCGTAGAACGGCTGGCCTAACAACTCTTCGGGCAAGCAGCATGAATGCTGCTACAAATTCATTCAACACCTATGACCAATCTCACTCAACGCTTACTGCT
>QHXE01001040.1 GCA_003222835.1 Acidobacteriota bacterium
GAGGGGGCTCCTGCACCGGCCGAACGCGCCAACTGCAAAATGCGACGACGCAACACCCGTGGGTCTTGAGGCAGTGCGTCGACTTTCTCTCGGTTAATCGTGACTGCGGTGAGATTGTCGCGCGTAGCTTCGACCTCAAGCTTTTCCCAGAGATTAATTCTCAAAGTGATGTCGAGTGTAATCGGACGAGACGCCGCGAGTTCTACGCGTTGTGTGAATTCGGCGAAGCCACCCGCTGAAACAATCAATGTGTACAAGCCGGGAGAGACAACGAGAAACTGATACCGGCCTTCCTTATCGGTGGTCGTGCCGTACTTGTGAGTTCGCCCGTCGTCAAGCGAGACCTGAGCGCCAACGACGAGCCCGCCACGTTCGTCAACCACGCCCGTGACCGGCGCAGTAAAGTTAACTACTGCGAGAAAGAACAGCGTCGCTATCACCGTAAACTTGCGACTCTTGTCATATTAAGGAATGGTCTGTCTCGACGGGGCCGATTGTGCGGATGGGATTCGTCTTCTCAAAGACAACCCCAATTCAACTTTACTCTGTGGCTTGAGACGAAATCAATAAGGAATGAGCTGACATAACTCGAGTTTCAAAGCGAGACGTGGGTCACGGTGGAGTTCGACTTGCTGTTAAGGTGGGGCCAAAGCGCGAACTGGATTCGCTCGAACTGATGAACGTCTCGACGTTGACACAATTGCCGTTGTGAGGGATTTAGAATCTCAGACTCAGTACCGCGCGAGCGGTAGAAACCGGCTTGTGTGTCACCGGGCTGCTAGCCTTTGTGACCTTCCACAGGCTGGCCAGCCTTTGGTACCTAGGCTATGGCCCAAAGCGTTGTCGGTACTCACTTGAAGTGATGAACGCCTTAACCATCTCGGCGTTCACGAAGTTGCCGTTAAATTGATTCAGCTTTGTCAGCCAGAAATCGTAGCCGGTGTAGTCAGCATCCGGACCGCTGTTTGGATCGCGGCGCAGATAACCGAAGAATTGCATCAGGACGAACGCACGATTGAATTCCTGCGTGTTCAGCGTCGAGTTTTCTGCCACGCGTCGCAACGTTCGCGCTCGCGCGCCGACATCGCTGGCGTTAGTTGCGGAACCGAATTCGGCAATGGCCGCGGCGAGATCAGTTGATGATGGAGTCACCCCGGCGTTCGCGAATGATTGATTTACAAACTGCACGGGCGTCATCGAAGTGGGAAAGATAGTAGTAAAGCGGGACCGTTGCACAAACTCAGCGGCAAATGCTTGCTTGTTGTTCTCTAAAACCGTCTCCCAGCCCGTCTGGCCCACAACTACGCCCGATCCAATCCGTTGTGTGTCCGACAGAAGCTCGTTAAACCGAACAATCGGAACCGGGAGCGCATGGGCAGAGGGAAACGTCGAATTGCCCGTCGCGTCTCCGTAAGCTGATTTGTACATGCGCTCAACCAGATAACCGGTCTGCTGAAATTCGAGCGACAGAAAGTAGGCAGCTGAGACATTAATACGCTTCGCGTCGATGCACTGTTGGTTTGTGCCGCAGGAAGTGATCTCGTTGGTCCAAAATGCCAGGCC
>QHXE01001041.1 GCA_003222835.1 Acidobacteriota bacterium
GCCACAAGAGAGTCCCGGGCGCGTGGCAACAAAATCGAGTGACCAGCAACTCCGTCCGGGAATCGGGGGCACTGCTCCGCAGAGTAGCGGGACGCTGTTTGGGCAGACCGGAGGGATAGACCGCAAGCAGAGCAGTCAGCCTGTAAGCCAGCAATCAAAAGATGACAACAGTGCCGTCGCTCAAAATCAAATTCCGATTAACGGAAGAGCAATGAATGAAAAGGCGAAGGGGCCGAGGCGGGATGCAGACAATGTCGCCGCAGCGAATCGCAGTGCGAACGAAGCTCGCGCTCCCGCGCCGAAAACTGAAGACGCGCGAGCCGGAAAACGCACAACGTCGGAAGAAGAATCGGAGACTCGCTCAGTTGGCGGTCGCAAGTTTCGACGGCAGGGTAACGCCTGGATTGACGCTAAGTTTAAATCGTCCATGTCGCTGAAAAATGTATCGCGTGGTTCCGAGGAATTTACCGCACTCGATTCCGGACTTCGCTCGATTGCCCAACAACTCGGCGGTGAGGCCATTATAGTTTGGAAGGGCAAAGCTTACCTGATTCGCTGAACGTCCGACAAACTTCAGTTTGTCGATCACTTAGCAAGTTTGAGCATCGCGTAGTACGCGTAGTAAACGACAAACTGAAGTTTGTCGGACATTTCTTTGTGAACCTCAAGCCTCTGGCAACCGTATTGATTCACGTGATATATCAGACTTGACCGAATCGATTTTTCTATTTGCCATTTTACGATCTATCATTCACGAATTATGTTCTGCCCATCCTGCGGAGCCGAATCGACGATCGAACTGAACTACTGCCATCGGTGCGGAGCAAATCTTAGCTTGGCGCTTACTGCTAACGCTGAAATCGCCCCGATAAACGTAACCAAACCGATCCTGATAATCTCAGTCACGCTTTTACTGCTAACGCTTGGCGGCTTTGCCGGCATTATTTCGGGCACCATAGAGATGGTAAGAAACGGCGCTGGAGCGGTGTCGCCGGCGCTTCCCATCTTTGGAATGCCCTCGATTCTGACGATTGACATCTTACTCCTGCGCCAACTGTCGAAGCTGATTAGCGCAGCGCTCTCGCCCCACAGACTTCCGGCGAAGAAGACGGCGGCGCAATCTCAAAACGAACTGCGCTTCCCGCGTCCCGCGACGGCGCGACTGGAACCGGCCCCCAGCGTCACGGAAAACACGACGCGATTCTTCGAACCTCTCTATCGCGAGACCAACGAGCCCGCGCCGCGTACCAAAGTGGAAGAGTGATTTTCTATCCAGAGCCATGCCTCAAGTTGTTGCCCTTAAAACTCTGAGTTGGTAGAGTCTCGTCTAAGTACTGCTGAGAATTTCCATAAGGTGTGATCGGATGCCTGTGCTTCAGAGCCCCGTTTCTCGTGCGTTTTTATCCTGCCTGTCGCTTTTGTTTTTCGCTGGGTTGATCGGGGCGCA
>QHXE01000043.1 GCA_003222835.1 Acidobacteriota bacterium
TTCAGAGACTTCTCGAAGGCTTTGCACGCGGACAGGAGCTCTTTCAACGGCCACTTCTTATTAATCGGCATCAGCTCGTTGCGCAATTCATCAGTCGGCGCCGCCAGCGATACAGCGAGTTGAGGTCGATCGGGAATTGTGGCCAGTTCGCGAATGCGCGGAACGACGCCCGCTGTCGAGACCGTGACGCGGTTGGGCACGATGTGTAGGCCGCTCGGTTCAGCCATGATACGAATCGCTTTCATCAAAGCGTCAAAATTGAGAAAAGGTTCGCCGGCCCCCATGCCCACCAGGTTCGTGCCACGCGGTGTCATCACGCCAACACCGTAAACATCGTTTAGGGCAATGATGACCTGTTCGACAATCTCGCCCGCCGTGAGGTTTCGCAGCAGTCCGAGCTGCGCAGTCAAGCAGAACGTGCACTGCAAAGGACAACCCGACTGCGAAGAAAAGCAAATCGTGTCACGACGCTCTTCGGGAATGAGAACTGTTTCGACCGGCAAATTATCATGCGTCTTGAATAGATAACGTCGGGTCCCGTCAGTCGAAAGGAACCGTGATTCAAGCCTCAAGGTTGAAACGACTGTACGCTCGCCGAGCTTTGCTCGGAATTCCTTTGGCAGATCGGTCATCTCGCCGAGGGAAAGCAAACGCCGATGATTAATTCCGGCAAAAATCTGCCGCGCGCGGTACGGTGGCTGGCCGAGCGAAGCCATAAACTCAGACAGTTCCGCCGGTGATAATGCTGTGAGATGTAACGGTTTCATCTATTTATTCAAATTCTAACATTGCGAGGCAACGACCAGTGAACAGGGATGGCGAACAAATTCTTCATCGGTACCTCATTGGGAGTTTGCGCGAATTCGCTTTCCGTGAGGTTAGGTTCACGCCGACTTCGTAAGGCCGGCGAAGTCCGCTAAAATATCCCCAAGAACGTAGTGACTCTAGACGAAAAGCTCAAAGAAATTCCCACTTCGCCCGGCGTCTACCTGCACAAAGACGCGGCGGGCAAGATCATCTATATCGGCAAGGCGAAGAACCTGCGCAATCGCGTGCGCTCGTATTTTCAATCAAGCCGCGCCGGCGAATTCAGTTACGGAATTAAGACCGGGGAGTTGGTCAAACAGATTGCCGACGTTGAATTCATCGTTACCGACAACGAAGTCGAAGCTTTCATTCTCGAAGCCTCGCTCGTCAAGAAGCACCAACCGTATTTCAATTACAAGCTAAAGGACGACAAGTCGTATCCGCATCTGAAGCTCACCGTCAACGAACCGTTTCCAAAATGCGTGATCACTCGCCGAATTCAAAACGACGGCGCGCTTTATTTTGGTCCGTTTCTGCCGGCAGCAATGGCCCGCAGGACGATCGATTTGATCAATCGAACCTTTCAACTGCGTACCTGCGACATTGAAATTGACGGCAAAGCGCCGCGGCCCTGCCTGGAATATCACATCAAACGCTGTCTCGGCCCTTGCGTCAAGGGTCTGTGCGCGCCGGAAGAATATCAGGAAGCCGTGCGTGACGTGCGCCTGCTGCTCGAAGGTCGCAACACGGAATTGGCCGACAAACTTGGAGCGCGAATGCTGCATGCGTCCGAAGAGATGCGCTACGAACTCGCGGCTAAGTATCGCGACTTGCGCAAGACCGTGATCAAACTTTCCGAACAGCAGAAGATGGCGACCACCAGCGAAAGCGACATCGACATCTTTGGTTACTATCGCGAAGGCCGGCGGCTGGCGCTGCAACTCTTCACCATGCGCGAAGGCGACATCGTCGGCCGCCGCGAGTTTTTTTGGGAAGACCTGTCGGAAGAAGATTTCAATCCGGCGGAATTTTTGAGCGACGTTTTGGTTCAGTACTACAGCAGTGAAAGCGGTGGCTTGGGCGTCTCGCCCGTGGATTCTCACGCGCAGGATGCGCGTGCCACGTCATTTTTGCCCCGCGAGATTCATGTGCCGACCGATTTCGGCGATCGCGACCTTTTGGAAAAAGTGCTGAGTGAACGCAGGGGGCGGCGCGTGCATATCCTCGCGCCACAGCGCGGCGAAAAGCGCGACATGATCGATTTGGTCGAGAAGAATGCGAAGCTCGCTTTCGAGCAGCGCTTTCGCGTGCTCAAGCCTGACATGAAGCGCGTGCTCGAAGAGATGCAGGAGACGCTCGAATTGCCGCGCTTTCCCGCGCGCATAGAATCGTTCGATGTCTCGCACATTCAGGGCTCTGAGAACGTGGCCGGCATGGTCGTCTGCGAGAACGGCAAAATGAATCGCAACGACTATCGCAAATTCAAGATTCGCTCGGTCGAAGGCGCAAACGATTTTGCCTCGATGCACGAAGCGGTCCTGCGCCGTTATCGCCGGGTGCGCGATGAAGAAAAAGCTTTGCCTGATTTGATTATGATCGATGGCGGCAAGCCGCAACTTAACGCCGCCGCCGAAGCAATGCGCGAACTCGACCTCGAAGCCGTGCCGATGATCGGTGTGGTCAAGCCGCCACTGCATCACAACCAGGTTGCCTATCTGCTGGTCAAAGGTCGCGAAGATGAAGCCATTTATCTCGATTCGCATTCGCAAATACTTCGCCTGATTCAAATGATTCGCGACGAAACGCACCGCTACGCAGTTACCTATCATCGCAAACGCCGCGAGTTGCGCGACTTCACTTCTGAATTGTCCGCGATTCCCGGCGTGGGCGAGAAAAGAAAGACTCGGCTGCTCCGCCACTTCGGATCGATTCACAAGATTTCCGAAGCGACCGTCGAAGAGCTCGCCCCCTTCGTCGGCCGCAAAACCGCAACCGAGATTGTCGATCACTTTGCGCGCCAGCGCGCGCTGGCCGAAGGCGCGAACGCGGCGTGAGTTCTAGACCCGCGAGGACACGGTGTAAACTGATTTGCAACTTTCCGCTTCGGCTTAGGATCGTCCTAATAGAACTTTTAGGAGACCGCCAATGGGACTACTTGATAAATTAAAGACTGCTGTTGGAAAAGGGGAGCAGGCCGTCGATAAGATCGTGGACGCTACCCAGGAAGCCACGAAGTCTGTCGTAAGCGAAGCTCAGGATGCTGCGAATGAAGTCGTGAAAAAGGGTCGTCAGGGCGCCGGCGCAGTTGCCGATGAGCTAAAAAAAGCCCGGGGAATTGCCTCGGGTGACATTGATGGATTCGTGCGGCCGAGTGCACCCTATGCGGAGCGATTGCTGACCGACACGGAGAAGGATCTGGCCCGCCAAGTCTTTGAGGAGACCTTGCCCTATGGAGCGATCTACCTTTCCAATGGCCTGGGATTGGGGCGCAGGGCTTATACGATCCCTCATCCGCTGCACCTGGGTTCGTATGTGATCCATATTGGGGACGAGACTTTTCCAGACGCCACGAACTCTTCTATCTTGGTACTAGGACAGACTGCGGATGCTGTTTTCATTCACGAATTGACCCACGTCTGGCAGGGGGTGAACCGGCGTCATGCGTTCGATTACATATTCGATTCTGTCTATCATCAGGTCCGCGACGGAAGTCATGCCTACGATCTGAACCAAGCCGAGGTGGGGAAGAAAAGTTGGGGCGAATTCAACGCGGAACAGCAGGCCATGATCGTGGAGAATTGGTATGTGGCCGGAATGTCCGAGGGCGACGGTGCCTTTACCTACATTAAGGACAACATCAGGTCCCGAAAGTCTTGACTCGACTCTAGCCGCGAATCTCTTCGACTCCCTTCCGGCTGTTTTGTCGGACGAGGACGAGGGTATTGCGGAAACGCTGCGACGCGACACCGAGCTTGATGCTAATCCTGATCGGGCGATCTCTCTTGAGCAGTTGGATTCCCAAATCCAGAGCCGTCGTCGCTGATGCAACTGGAATTTCATCGGCAGGTCGCCTCTGATATCTCTCGAATTTAAGTGCGATTACAGGCGAGCATCAGGCGTCTTCACGTGCTCCGCGCGAAATCCGATTCCAATCACACGCGCGGGAATGCGGCGCAGCAGCGGCCATCGTTGGATTACCTTCATGGGCCACGGCAACGGAATCTGTTCGTCGCTACCGAGGATGCGATCCACCAATCGATTCTGAACGATGATTTGCATTCCCTGCGTCAGACGCGTGGGAAATTCACGTCTCAATTGAACTCGTTGGAGATCGGCCAGCGAGACGGTTTGGCGCGAAAGACGCTCAGCGAGTATGTTCGCGGCGGCCACGGCGTCCTGGATCGCCAGATTGATTCCCACACCGCCGATCGGAGACATGGCGTGCGCCGCATCGCCAATTATTAGCAACCCCGGCCGATACCACTTTTGCAGGCGATCGACTTTCACCGTGAGTAATTTGATTGGCTCCCAATCCTTCAATTCATCGACGCGATCGCGCATGAACGGCGCGACCGACACGATGTCTTTGCGGAACGCGTCGAGGCCTCGCTCTTTGATGCGTTCGTAATCACCTTTGCGAATCAGGTAAGCGCATTGCCAGTAATCACCGCGGTTGAGCGTGACCATCATCTTGCCTTTGACGATGCGGCCGAGCGTCTGCTCGCCATCATCCGGCCGGCGCGAGAGCCGAAACCACAGCACATCCATCGGCGCTCCGAATTCATTAACCTTCAGCTCGGCCTGGTCGCGCACGATCGAACTGCGGCCATCGGCGCCGACAGTCAAATCGGCGCGAACTTCCAACAGACCATCAGGCGTTTTGGCCTTGATTCCGACCACCTTGCCTTCTTCTTCCAGCAGATCGACCACTTCGGCTTCCATCTTCAGCTTGAAGGTTGGATAGCGCTTGCCTCGCTCGGCAAGAAAATCGAGAAAGTCCCATTGCGGCACCAGCGCGATGAATTTGCATTTCGTGGGGAGATGCGAGAAGTCCGCCAACACGACAAATTCATCACCGATTTGGCCGCCGAGCTTGGGCGCTTCCTGATGAGGCAGTTTGAGAAAGTCTTCGAGGATTCCCAATTCATGCATCACTTCGAGCGTCGAAGGATGGACCGTGTCGCCGCGAAAGTCTCGGAGAAAATCCGCGTGCTTTTCAAGGACCACGACTTCGATGCCTGCACGCGCCAGCAGAAAGCCAAGCATCATGCCCGCCGGACCGCCACCGGCGATGCAACAGCGACGTGATTCATGTTGGATTTGATCCGGCATTACTGCGCCTTAAAACAGATCGCTTTCTCAGCCATGCTAGAGGGTACACCGTAAATCGTAAATCAAAGAATTTGGTTGCGAGCGGGTTAGCGTCGGCGCGATATTTGACCATCGACGTTGACGCTTCAAGAATTTGGATATGGCATTGCGACCTCGAACGTTGGAAACGCTCGGTTCGGTAACGACTTTCCGATCCACGTCCGCTTCGCTTGCTGTTAACTGGCGCCTCGTTACATAATGCGCCAAATTCTACGACGAGGAGTGCCAAAAACATGATTTCTCTCAGACGACTTTCGCTTTTCCATTTAGTAATTCTGTTAGGTGCCGGATGTGCAGGCCACGCCTATGCGCAACAACCGCCGCTGGCCATCAAGCCAATTCGGCCCAGCCAAAAGGCCAGTGTGATGCAAACCATCGGCGTCACCGACATCACGATCACCTACAGCCGCCCGGCGGTGAAGGGTCGTACCATTTTCGCGGATGCTCCGCCATCGATGGAGGCGCGCGCTAAAGGCGAGGACACTCTCGATAATCAAAACGAACGCCAGCCGGGTGAACCTATCGAACCCTACAATCACGTGTGGCGCGCCGGCGCGAACGAAGCGACGTTGTTTCAGGTAACTGACGATGTTTTGATCAATGGCCAGCCATTAAAAGCTGGTTCATATAGCTTGCAGGCGAAACCGGGGAAGGAAGAGTGGACGATCATCTTCAACAACGATTCCGGACAGTGGGGCGCCTTCACTTATGACGCAAAGAAGGACGCGCTGCGTATCAGAACAAAGCCGCAGATGGTAAGCGATAATCAGGAATGGCTGATGTACAGTTTCGATCCGGTTACCGAGAATTCGGCCACGGTCAATCTGCGCTGGGAAAAAGTTCGCGTTCCATTCACAGTCGAAGTTAAGGACGTCAAAGCAGTCTGGCGCGCGAAGGCCGATGCTCTTATCGCGGCCAATCCAACCAACGAAGTGCTGCCACTGCAGGTCGCGAACACTTACGCGGCGGAGAAAAACTGGACTGAAGCATTTAAGTTCATCGACCAATCAATCAAAGTAAAAGAGACTTTTCGAAATCTCTCCGCCAAAGCGAATATCCTTTGGTCGGCAGGCAAGAAAGAAGAAGCGCTGACGCTCGCCGAAGCGGCCATTGCCAAAGGCAAGGCTGATAAGGTTGATACTGCTGCTTTCGAAAAGCGCGTCGCGAACATGAAAGCCGGTAAGATGTAGATAGCGCGTCACCGATTAGAATTTTCTTAACCGCAGAGGACGCTGAGGTTCTCGCAGAGGACGCGGAGGGCAAAACGCTTCTCTGATGCGTCCTCTGCGGTAGGTAAGGTTACGATATTACGAAAACCCTACTCGGGTTTATCTTCACTTCCCGTTAGCGCCTGCTGTCTCAACGCGGCCGCGCCAATCAGCCCTCCCATGCCCATCGACTCGACGGCGCTGCTCGGCACCAACATCAACGCGCCCTTCTCTTTCAATCCTTCGTAGAGCATGTTCATCGCGCGCAGATGCAACGCCGTCGGATTGTCGCGATAAGACTCTGCGGCTTTGTCGAACTGCGAAGCGATTTCGACTTCCGCCTGGGCCAGGATCACGCGAGCTGCTTTTTCGCGGGCGGCTTGTGCTTCACGCGACATGGCGTCCTGTAGAGACGCGGGGATAATTACGTCTCGCATCTCTACTGATTGCACCGTCACGCC
>QHXE01001042.1:0-520 GCA_003222835.1 Acidobacteriota bacterium
GTTCGCTACAAGGCGTCGCAACTCTGTGGGAATAAAGACGCGTGCCATTAGAATTCCGGCGGGGCCTAGAATAGCGTTTGGCGCGCGCGCGTCTTGAGCCGAATCATCGAGTGCTGCACGAGCTCATACACGTCGAGTTCGGTGGACTCTCCTGGCGTTAATCCTTCTTCTCGATTCTTGTCCAAGAGATCTGCCAGCCGATCTTGTGTTTTGTCCGAGATCTTAAAGTCAATGATTTGTTGGGGCGATGGACTAGAAGCTAGGAAATCCATCATCTCGCGATATGCCGGATGCATCGCCGCCGCCTTGAGCCCTTGGGAAGTTCTCGACCCTGACTCCAAAACAGTCGAAATCAAATCAGGCAGGCGATCGCGTACTGCGCTAATGCGCGATGCCAATTCGTCCGGTACTTCTAAAGTTATCGCTGTCATTTAGGCGGGCCCGATCTTATCATGCCGACTCGTCACCGGCTAAATCAGAAATTAAACTGATCGATATTATGTTTGTCGAAAATGAAAGG
>QHXE01001042.1:564-3441 GCA_003222835.1 Acidobacteriota bacterium
TAAACAGTTAGATAACCGAGATCGACTGTGTTCCACAGAACCACACTCTCGACAACGCCGGCTTTGACATAAGGCTTATTCATGTTCGGCAGCGACAGTCCGGTGACTTTCACGTCCGTGCGGCCTGACTGCTGTACGGCTTCGGCGGCGCCGGGAACCGCGGGCGCGGCAATTGCCATAATCAACTTCACATTTGGATAGACTTTGAGCACCGTTTGCGTTTCGGCAAAGGCGCGATCGCGGTCGCCTTCGCTGGGTTGCGTGGCCACCAGCTTCAACTCAGGATACTTCTGCGCCAGCCGTTCTTTGATGTATTTGATCCACTCGTTTTGATTCGCGGCGCTCAAAGACGCGGTGATGATGGCAAACTCGCCTTTGTTGTTGAGTATTCTCGCAGCCTCGTCAGTCAGCGTGTAGCCGATGCCTTGCGGCGTCGCTTGATCGATGAAGAAGTCGCGCGCGTCCTTTTCGGAATCGGCATCCCAAGTGATTACTTTGATGCCTTTATCTTTCGCTTTGCGTAGCACCGTCGAGATGCCAACCTTGTTCTCGACGCTCACGGCGATGACGTCGACCCCTCTGGTGATCCAGGCTTCGACCACTTCGTTTTGTTTCGCGGGATCGAGATCCGTCGGTCCATCCCACAGCAACTCGACCCCCAACTCTTTCGCGGCTTCATCGGCGCCTTGCTTGCAACTAACGAAATAGGGATCGCCCTTCGCCTTTGGCATTAGCGCGATCACGGCCTTGTGAGCGGTCGCGGCTCGCCGCGAGCCGGCGGGATTTATCAAGTCTGCTCGCAGCGAACGCAGTGACATCCAATTAGTTGTCGCTACGATCGCTGCCGCGATTAGAATAACCACACTGAGAATTGCTAGTTGCGAGTTTCTCACTTCAATCTCCCCTTCCGACTGCGGATTGCGGATTGCTGATTGCTGATTTGATTTTTGCTCGCCGGACGGCGGCCCGGCAAGACGATTGGATCTCACCCGCGAGGAAAGACGATCGATTAGAATCGTGCCTACCAACAGCGCACCCGTGAGAATGCCTGCCAGCTCTGCTGGTTGCGCACTCAGTCGCAGTCCATTTTGCAGGATTACGATCGCGAATAAGCCCAAGGCCGTCCCCAGCACCGTGCCGCGTCCGCCAAAGATAGAGGTGCCGCCGAGCACGACGGCCGTGATGGCCATCAGTTCGTAGCCAGTTCCCGCGTCCGATTTCGCCTGTCCCAGATGCGCCACATAAATGATCGCGGCGAGACTCGAAACCAAACCCGACAGCAGGTAAACGAAGGCCAGGCGGCGGGCCACATGAATACCGGCGTAGCGTGCTCCTTCAGGCGAAAAACCAATGGCGTAGACGCTTCGCCCGTACGTTGTGCGATGCAGCCACCACGCTGAAAGTGCGATGGCTGCGATCAGAACGAACAACTGGGTTGGGACCAGACCGCCGACGTAACCCTGGCCCAGAAACAGAAACCGCGGCGAAAAGCCGGAGTAATTTTCGATTCCGCGCGTAACTCCTTCGGCAATTCCACGGAAGAGCGAAAACGTGCCGAGCGTAACGATCAACGGCGGAAACCGTAGCCGCGCAATCATCAGGGCATTGAGACTCCCGCCGGCGATGCCAACTAACAGCGCGATAGCCGCAGCCGCGACAATCGGCAAGTGAGCGTCGCGCCATAAGCCGCCCAACACGACTGCGGCCAGTCCCATCATCGACCCAACCGAAAGATCGATCCCGGCGGTAATGATGACCGGCGTGAGCGCCAGCGCAAGCAATCCCACTTCTACGCTCAGGCGCGTGATCTCGAAGGCGTTCGCGGTTGTTCGGGAACAGCCGCTCGCGCCAGGGCGCTTCTAATTGCAGATCGCGCATTGCCGCTTGCGGAATTGCTGGATTCATTGCGCACCATTAACCCGCAGTCCGCGATCCGAATTCCGCATTCCTTCAAGTCTTTCCAGCAAGAAGTCTGAAGCGAGTGCCGCCAAAATGATCGCCCCTTGAATCGCTTTCTCCCAAAAAGGATTGATGCCCAAAAATGTTAACGCGGTACCAATCGTGCCCAGCAAAGCCGCGCCGATCAGCGTTCCTATCAATGTGCCGCGTCCACCGGTGATCGCGGTGCCGCCAACTACGACCGCCGCCACCGCTTTTAATTCCAAACCTAATCCAGCATTGCTTGGTACGGTGGAAAAGCGAACCGCGTTGAGCAATGCTGCCAAGCCCACCAGCGCTCCCATCAAAACAAAGACGGAGAAAGTAACTCGCGGCGGCTCGATGCCTGCAAGCCGCGCCGCCTCGGCGTCAGATCCGACCGCATAAAGCGCGCGCCCTCCTGCTAAATTGCGTAGCGTCCAACTAAGAACGACGAGCACAATGAGCGATGTAGCCACAATCAACCATTGACCCAAATTCTGACCCAATCCAAACCATTGAAACTTCGCCGGCAGGTTCTGGACCCACTCGCCGCCCGTTATCCAACGCAGCGCATCGCGCCACGCTACCAGCATCGCCAGAGTCACTATGATCGAAGGCAGACGAAGCCAACCCACCATCGCGCCGTTAACCGCGCCCATCGCTGCGCCAATCACGATCAGACATGGAAGCAACATTGGTATCGGGATTCCCGACTTCGCCAGCCAGCCGGCAGCAACGCCGGCAACTGCGAACTGTGAGCCGACCGAGATGTCGATCTGCCCGACCAGAATCACCATCGTCATGCCAATAGCAACGAGCAGCACCGGCGCGTTATTCAATGCCAGGTCGCGCAGGTTCGCGGTGCTGAAAAATGAAGGCGCGATGACACCAACTGCCGCGAGCAGCACGCCGCAGGCTAGCGCCGCCGATAGTTCACGTTTGTAACGACTGAACTGC
>QHXE01001043.1:0-1729 GCA_003222835.1 Acidobacteriota bacterium
GGGAGAGGGAGTTTACCTACAAATTGTTGGCACGCTGCTCTAAGAAAGGCTTCTAGCGCCATCCTGCTTAGGCAAGGTAGAATTATCGCGAATCATTCGAGCACGGAGGCGAATTATGAATATGAGGTCTTCACTCGTCCGAACGACAAAGTTAGTAATCAAGTTAGCTGTCGCGTCTTTCATCGTCATCGGTTTGACTGCCACCTTCACCAGGGCGCAGCCACGTGACCGTGGGCTGGGAATATCTGATAAGCAAGTCAAAGCGTTGCCGGCGATCGGCAAGCGCTACGCCGTCGTTATTGGCGTTGACCAGTACGCGGACACGCAGATCACCACGCTGGGCGGCGCCAGTAACGACGCGAAGACACTCGCCAATGCGCTCATCCAATATGCCGGGTTTCCCAGCGAGCAAGTGACCCTGCTCGCCTCGGATCAGCCGGCCGAGCGACAACCAACTCGCGGCAACATTCTGCGGCGTCTCTCGAACATGGCAGCCGTCGTTCCTCCCGATGGTTTGCTGCTTCTCTCTTTCGCAGGACATGGTATCGAACGAAGCGGCCAGGCGTTTTTGCTTCCGGCCGACGCCCAGGTCAGCGACGATGTCGAGCTGCTCGAACAGACCGCCATCAATGTCTCGCAAATCAAAGACAGGATTAAGAAGATCGGCGTGACCCAGGTGCTTTTGATCCTGGACGCTTGCCGCAACGATCCGGTCGGACGGGCCAACGCCGATAATCCCCTGACGCCCGCTTACACGCACGGCTTCAACTTTGACGTGCGCAATCATGAAGTGCAAGCGTTCGCCACGCTCTACGCGACGGAGGTTGGGCACCGGGCCTACGAATTTAAGGAGAAGAAGCAAGGCTATTTCACGTGGATTCTGGTCGAAGCCCTTCGAGGTGGAGCAGCGAATGAGAAAGGCGAGGTAACGCTCGCGAATTTGGTGAAGTATTTGCAGGAACGCGTGCCGAAGCGCGTGCTGCAGGACCTGGGGCCGGGGAAGGATCAGAAACCGTTTGCCGTCATTGAAGGCTATCGCGCCGATGAGTTGGTCATCTCCGTGCGCGATCCCAAAGCCGCGCAGCAAACTACCGCGATTGAAACCGGTGCTCCCGTAAACCCCAACGCCACCGGCCGGGACACCGGAGTCGAACTTAAACCGCGTGATTCATCCACGTCACTCGCAGGCACAGCCTGGACCGGGACGAGTCCCGAAGCCGGCGAATATACGTTGGAGTTTTTGAAAGAAGGCCAGCTTAATTACATTCTCAACGTGCGTCAGAACGGCGTCACTTCGCCCCGCACAGTCAAAGGCACCTGGAAACAATCCGGCAACAACATCCAAATAGTAATCGGCAATTCATATTCAGTCTTGCAGGGCAACATCGAAGGCAATGTAATGAAGGGCGAAGGCACGAATCAGGAAGGCGCATCGTGGAAGTGGACGCTCTTCAAGAAGGAATAGATTCTCGATTCTCGGGTAAAGCTCAGTCGACAATGGATTCGGGCAAGTCGCTCGTCGCTCTGCTTCGGTTTGCCGGGGTCGATTCCAACGATCGAAGGATAATCGTTCGCTACAGTTATGAGTTTTAGAATTCTCAATCTCGCTGGTCGCGCGACTTTGGTTGTCAGCGCCGCAGTGTTGCTCGGGGCCGCCGGCTTGAACTTCACTTCGCGCGCCCAGGACAAGGCACGTCGTCCACTACCAAGACCACCGTCCGGTTCGCGC
>QHXE01001043.1:1804-2279 GCA_003222835.1 Acidobacteriota bacterium
TCTTTGCCTGGGCTCCGGCCCCCGGCACCGCCTCTTATCATTTCACCTTGCGTGATGGAGCCGGGTCTTCATCCCCCATTGTTTACGAGGCGGACGTCAAGGTGGCGCAGTTTACTTATCCTGCCGAGGCGCCGGCCTTAACGCCGGGCAAACTTTATTCGTGGCGAGTCTCGACCGCAGGCGTCATGGAAAAGAAGCTGGGCGCGGTGGCGACTTTCTTCTTGCTTGCCGGTGAAGATGCGGCGCAGGTCAAGGCCGCATTGGAAAAGGCGAAGCTTGCCGCACCGAAGAGCCCAGCCGATCGTTTGGCCCAGGCGCGGATCTTCGAAGAGTACGGCGTATGGTACGACGCGCTGCGCATCGCCAGCGAACTCGTCACTGAGAACCCAAACGATGCTGAAGCGAAAGCCTATTACGATTCATTGGTGAAAAAGTTAAGGGATGAAGCAGCCAAAGCTGCTTCCCAGTCTTCTTC
>QHXE01000044.1 GCA_003222835.1 Acidobacteriota bacterium
TTTGACGAAGAAACGTTCGAACTTTGGCGCGTGACCACGGCCCAAACGGTCAGTCGCGCCCTATAATACGGGACTTGTTATACCGGACTTCTCCGGTCCGAAACGGGAGGACAAATCCTTCCTCTAAACGATTACTACTGGCTATATAGATAATGGCGTTAATCGAAACTCGCGAAATCACGCGCATCTATCAGATGGGAACCAACCAGGTGACCGCGTTGGAGCGTGTAAGCATGGGCGCTGACGAGGGCGAGTTTGTCGCGATTCAGGGGACTTCGGGTTCAGGCAAGTCTACGCTGCTGAATTTACTGTGCGGACTTGATCAACCGTCCAGTGGCGACGTCCTGTTTGATTCTCAGCCGCTCGCGCCTCTTACCAAGAAACAAATGGCGTGCTATCGACGGTTTTCCGTCGGAATGATCTTTCAGAACTTTAATCTGATTCCGACGATGACTGCGGCCGAGAATGTTCGGCTGGCGCTGGCGTTCGGCGGATTGCGTGGTGTGCCGCGCAAAGATCGCGCGCGAGATTTGCTCGAGCGGGTCGGGCTGTCCGATCGAATGGACCATCGGCCGGCGGAGCTTTCAGGTGGGGAACAGCAACGCGTGGCGATCGCCCGGGCGCTCGGGAATCGGCCGCGGGTTCTACTTGCCGACGAGCCAACCGGGAATTTAGACTCGACGCGCGCGCGTGAGCTGCTGGCATTGCTCAGAGAGATGGTTGATCGGGACAACTTGACTGTGTTGTTGGTAACTCACGATCATGACCTGGCAAGCAGTTACGCGGATCGAATCATCATGATGAAAGACGGAAGAGTAGTATGAATTTCGGATTGCGAATTTCGGAATGCGGAATTTTGCTGAAGTCACTTGTTGCGGTGGGTGCGGCTGGCTGATTTTCTTTTGAAATCCGCAATTCGCAATCCGCAATCCGAAATCGAGGTAACGCCATGTCAACACCAACCCGTCAAGAGATGACGCTGGAGGCGATTCGTTCGGTCCCGTTGTTTGGGTCGCTGGACGATGAAGCCGCCGGCGATCTTCGCAATCTGCTAAGTGTGCACGAGGTCCCGCACGGCGCCGCGTTGTTTCGCGCGGGCGACCAGGGCGACGCCATGTACCTGATCGAAAGCGGTCGCGTGCGAATTACGATCAGCGACGATGACCAGAAAGAGATCGTTTTGGCGGAACTGGCCCAGGGCGATTTCTTTGGCGAGATGGCGATCATCGATGGCAAGCAACGCTCGGCCGATGCCACCGTCTCGGAAGATGCGCGGTTGGCTGTATTGTCCCGAGAAAACTTTCTGGGTTTTATTCATGATAATCCGAAGGTGGCTTTGGAAATGCTGAGCGCCAGCTTTGGGCGTTTGCGCCGCACGGACAAACTGCTGCAACAACGCGTGTCGCGCAACGTCAACGAAGAACAGCAAAAGCGTATGACGCTGGCCGATCGCGCGGCCGATCTGATCGCTGAATTCGGCGGCAGTTGGAAGTTTATTGGCGCTTCAATCGGCTTTTTGATTTTCTGGGTGCTCCTCAATAGCTGGCTGCTCACCGGCAAAGGCTTCGATCCTTTTCCTTACGTGTTACTCAATCTCGTGCTCGGTATGATCACCGGATTGCAGGCGCCGATCATCATGATGTCGCAGAATCGCCAGTCGGAAAAAGATCGCTTGAGCGCCGATCTCGATTATCAAGTGAACCTGAAAAACGAATTGGCGCTCACCGAAGTCTTGCGCCGCCTGGATGTCCTGGAGAGCGAACGTCTGCCGCAACTGTTCACGCAGCAAAACGAGAAGATCGAGAAATTGAGTCTCCCCGGTGTCAACGGTTCCGTGGCGTTGGGTTGAAGAACTTCCGTGCGAGAGGAGGTGAGGCGTAACTGACGCTCGTGTCAGAAGCCCGACCGTAAGGGAGGGCTCAGTTGCCCTTGCTCACGCGCGGGCTTCTGACACGAATTTCACTTCTCAAATGATCCACGCGATCTTTTTCGATTTCAACGGCGTCATCATCGATGACGAACGAATCCATCTGAAAGCTTATCGCGAAGTCCTTAACGGCGAGGGCATCGATTTCTCAGACAACGATTATTTCGCCTGCCTGGGAATGGACGATGTCGCCTTTGTGCGAGCGGCCTACGCGCGCGCTGAAAAAACGGTGACTGACGAAAAGACCCGCGAAGTTATCGACTTCGAACACGCGTTACATCGACAACTCATTAACGAAGACCTGCCCGTTCACCCCGGTGTCGTGACGTTTGTCAAAGCGGCGGCGCGACGTTATGAATTGGGCCTGGTCAGCATGGCCGAACGCAGCGAGATCGAACACGTTTTGAAGCTCGCTTCTCTTGATAAATGCTTTTCGGTTCTTGTTAGCGCGGAGCCGGGATTGAAACACAAACCCGCGCCCGATAGTTACCAGCGCGCGCTCGATTTATTGAACGAAGCGCGACGAGCGAATCGAAAGCTGCCACTCCTCGCATCTGAGTGTCTGGTAATCGAGGACGCACCGCCTGGAATTCTGGCTGGCCGCGCCGCCGGCATGCGCACGCTCGGAGTGACGAATACAGTCTCTGCTGAAGCCTTGCGGGCCGCAGGCGCTGAGGTCGTGACGCCAAATCTCGCCGACTGGAACACCGCCGCGGTACACCACTTGTTTGACTAATTGTCACACATGCGCCGCACAATCGTCATCGGTGACCTACATGGATGCTTTGACGAGCTGACGGATTTGCTTGACTTGATCAATCTGCGCAAGGGCGATCGAGTCGTGGCGGTAGGCGATTTGGTTGTCAAAGGCCCAAAGAATGGCGAAGTCCTCGATCTCTTTATTCAAGATAAGCGCTTTTCGTCAGTGATCGGCAATCATGATCGAAAGCTGCGGCAGCACTGGCGCGGTGAACCCACCCGCCTCACCAAAGAGCAGAAGGAAACCCTGGTTCAACTCGATGTCGAACGCGAACGTTATTCTGACTATTTAAAATCGCTCCCCTTCACGATCGATCTGGGCTCGCATTTGGTTGTGCACGCGGGTGTGCGTCCGGGCGTGCCTCTGAACCGACAGATGACGAGTGATTTGACTGAGATACGCACCATGGGCGCGAATCCTTCGAATCGGCGGGGCGTTCCCTGGTACAAGATCTATCGCGGAAGGAAGATCGTTCTATTCGGTCACTGGCCGGCAAAAGCACCGCGCGTCGCCCAGCGTGCGATTGGATTAGACACCGCTTGCGTCTACGGAGGCCGACTGAGTGCTTTCATCATCGAATCAAATCAGTTTGTCAGCGTCCCTGCGCGTCGTGCGTACGCGACTTCTCCTAACCGTGATCTTCGCTGAGTTAACAACTCCATATCGTCGATTCAGCGTTCGATTTAGCATTGCCTGAGACGGTGAATTCGTACGATAAACTTACGCGAAGTTTGCAAGTCTATTCTGATTTACCCTTCGTACTTCTTACGAACAACTTATAGCTGGCTTTCTGTGATCCGAACAGTGTCCCGGAACACTGGTTGCTGACGGATAAGCAAATCTGTGTGGAGACTGTGTATAAGCGTACGGTTTAGAAATCAGATCTCATAACCATGCAAGTAATATCGAACATTCAACTCAAGAGGCGGCTCAGTGCGGTCCAGTCCGCGAAAGCCAAACTAACGCTAGCCCCGCCCGCGGAACAGCGTCTGCTGAATCGCGAGCTGAGCTTGATCGAGTTCTTTCGCCAGGTGCTTGATGAAGCCCATGACGACCGGAACCCGCTCCTCGAGCGGCTGCGATTCCTGACAATCTTCTCAAACATCGTCGATGAATTTTTCATGGTTCGCGTATCGGGCTTGAAAGAAGAAATCGAACACGGGTGTGTCAAGCCATCGCCGGATGGAATGACCGCGGCGGAGCAGTTGGAAGCAATCAGGAAACGCCTCGTGCCGATGATCGCGGACCAAATGCGCTGCCTCAGAGAAGAGATTCTTCCCGAACTGGCGGCTAACGGCATTGTCAGTGCGCCTTATCAATCCCTGTCAAAAGAAGAACGGGACACCGTGGATGATTATTTCATGCGCCAGGTGTTTCCGGTGCTGACGCCGCTCGCCGTCGATCCGGCGCATCCATTTCCGTATATCTCTGGTCTTAGCTTGAATCTCGGTCTGGTGGTGCAGGCTGCTGAATTAGAACCCGCCGAAGCGCGTTTTGTTCGACTCAAAGTGCCAGGAGTGCTGCCTGGCTTAGTTCAGACCGGGGCCGGAACGAAATACACATTTCTGAGTGAAGTGATTGCGGCAAACCTTGGCATTCTATTTCCCGGCATGTCAGTCGATCACGCACACGCATTTCGGGTCACGCGCGACGCAGACATCGAGATTCGTGACGAGGAAGCGGATGATCTCTTGCGCGCTTTACAGCAGGAACTGCGCAAGCGGCGTTTCGGCTCGCCCGTGAGATTGGAAGTGTCTGCCGACATGCCCGACGACATGCTTTCGTACTTGATGGAGTCGATTGGAGTCGAGCCTGATGACATTTACGTGGTTGATGGCCCGCTAAATGTTTTGGATCTCACGCCGTTGTGCGAGCTTGATCGCCCTGACTTGAAGTATCGGCCTTTGCGCACGACGATCCCCGAGCCGCTGCGAAAACGAAAATCAGTTTTTGACGCCATCAAGCAGCGCGACATCCTGGTGCATCACCCGTACACGGATTATTCGGCGGTCACAGACTTCATCAGAGCGGCAGCGGACGACGAAGACGTGCGAGCCATCAAAATCTGTCTTTATCGCACCGGCCAACAATCTGAAATCGCCGAGATTCTCAGGCAGGCGGGCGAACAGGGGAAACAGGTGACTGTGCTGATCGAATTGAAGGCCCGCTTCGACGAAGAGAACAATATCGAATGGGCCCAGCGGCTCGAGCGTTCAGGCGTGCACGTTGTCTACGGACTAGTCGGTTTGAAGACGCACTGCAAGTTGACCCTGGTCGTGCGTCGCGAAGGCCAAAACCTAAGGCGATATGTCCACATCGCCACGGGAAACTACAATCCGACGTCGTCTTCGACGTACACGGACCTCGGACTATTCACGGCAAACGAAAACATAGGCGAAGACGCCAGCGAATTCTTCAATTACCTGACTGGTTACTCGCGACAAAAGCATTATCGGAAGCTGCTGGTTTCGCCCGTTAATTTGCGTGAGAAATTGACGGACCTAATCGAACGGGAGACCGGGCACGCAAAAGCCGGACGGCCGGCGCGAATCGTGGCGAAGCTGAATAGACTAGCTGACGCGAAAATCATTGAAAGTCTCTACGAAGCGTCGCAGGCCGGCGTTTCGATTGACTTGATCGTTCGAGGTATTTGCATGTTACGGCCCGGAGTCGCGGGACTCTCTGAGAATATTCGCGTGCGTAGCGTCGTCGGTCGCTTTCTCGAACACAGCCGCATCATCTACTTCGTGAATGACGATAATGAAGAGTTGTACATCGGCAGCGCCGACTGGATGCTGCGCAACCTCGATCACCGCGTCGAAGTAGTCTGTCCGTTGGAGGAGCCGGAGTTGCGCGATTACCTAAAGAAGGTGCTTGACGTTTATCTGCGCGATAACGTGAATGCGCGCGAGCTGTCGGCCGACGGCTTCTACAAACGCGTCAGTCGAGGAGTCGGCGTCGAGGACTTCGACAGTCAGACGTATTTTGAAGACCGTGAAATACCGATGCACTGAAATGCAGGCTGATAATCTGAAAGGTGCGCTAGAGCACAAGGGCCCCCTCGCTTTAACGATAGTCTTGATGGGAGTTTGAGAAATGTTCGAAATAAACGTTTGCAGGCGGCTGGTCTTGATCTTTATCGGCGTGGCGTTGCTGTTGACCGGTACGATTCAAGGTCAAAAGAACAAAAAGAGTCATCCAAAGCCAATTCCTAATGACGCGAAACCAGTGTTGTGGCAAGAACCCACGGACATCGCTTCACGCGATCTCTTTCTCGGGTCTGGAGGCGAAGAGATGAAACCTGACCTGACCGAGGTGACTTTCTTGCAGGATGAGACGCGAAGTTATTCAACCAGATATCGCGTGCGAGATGGAGCGGGAAGAGAGTGGGTGGTCAAGCTCGGCAAGGAGGCCCAGCCGGAAACGGCGGCCACGCGCCTGGTTTGGGCCGCCGGATACTATACCAACGTCGTCTATCTGGCGCCACACGTTGATATTAAAGGCAAGGGCACGTTCGAGAACGTTTTATTCAAAGCGCGTCCCAAAAGCGTTAAGCGTCTCGGGGATCGCTGGGACTGGTCAAAAAATCCGTTTGTTGGCACACGAGAACTTCAGGGACTGAAGGTCCTGGAAGCCTTGATTGGTAACTGGGACATTCAAAACCATAACAATAACGTGTTGCTGGAGAGCGATAAGGCCACCGGCGAAAAGGTAGCAGAATATATCGACACCGATCTCGGCGCCAGTTTTGCCAAGGAAGGAAGATTCATTGGCCACACGCGCAATCGACCTGATCAGTATGTCACGTCGAAGTTCATTAAGGGCGTCAGCCACGGAATCGTCAATTTTGATTTCAAGGGCAAGAACCAGCACCTACTCAACGGCATAACCGTGGCGGATGCTAAATGGATCGGCGGCGTCCTTTCGCAATTGAGCGACCAGCAGATTAGTGACGCGTTTCGCGCCGCAAACTATTCTCCGGAGCAGATTGAAGAGCTGACCCAGGTAGTTAAGGAGCGAATCAACGAACTGGTTAGTCTGCCCGGCTAGATCGTTCACGAGGGAGCGTCCCTGTGTCAGAACCGCGAGCGGTAGCGACCGGATCACTTGTCATCTTTCGTTTTCAATTTTGGCCA
>QHXE01000045.1 GCA_003222835.1 Acidobacteriota bacterium
CAGCGAGTGCTTACATAGAAGAAGCGCCGGCAGCCCAACGCCTGTGCCTGCTCAGCCAGACGTTTTGTTCCCTGCAGATTAACCTCCCAATATGTGCCTTCGTCAACCGCGTGAGTCACCGCTGCGAAATGGATAACCAGATCAAGCGGCTTCGGGATTGGTTCAAGTGAGACTTTCGACGTTAGGTCCAAGGGAAGCCGGCGCAACTTCGAATGCGTAACGGAAACATCTCGTCGATTAACTCCGCACCAGATTTCCGAAAAATCCGCATCCTCCAATATTCGTCGCAGCACCCGCTCCCCGGGAGTCGAAGAGGCTCCGGTAAATAACACGTTCATTTGAAATTCTTAGTTTGCAATTTGCAATCTCGGTATACCGCGCTAGTATGATCGCATGACCGCTCCGTATTTCTTGTTTTTGTCGCGCCTGCTACCGGACGGTCTATTGTAACTTTCATTGAAAGACTGCGCCACGTACTTTCGCGCGGCGCGGCAAATTTGGGATCTTGTGCTTCGTGCGCAATTACGTCGGTGGCAGCAACGATGAAACACCTGAGATGGTCGGCAGTGCTAACAATAAACAGAGACTATTAATTGACCCGACATGAATATTTTCGGGTTTATTCAACGTAAACGGAATGGCAAGGCCAAACGGAAAGCCGTCTATACGTTCATTTTTGGCGATTACGACGATTTGAAATCGCCCGCTATCATCACTCCGGGTTGGGACCATATCTGTTTCACTGACGATCCCACGCTTCGCTCTGACGTTTGGGACGTGCGCTTGTCCCCCCGCCGCCGCTCCGACCGCCACCTCGAACCCAAAAAGTACGCGACGAAACACAAGATCCTGTTTCATCGCTATCTGCGAGGGTACGATCTTTCGATCTCCATCGATGCTAATCAGGAGCTGAATTGTAATCTGGACGACTTCATGCGCGAACACTTCCGGGCGGACGACGATATGATGATCTGCTATCAGGCGCGCGACTGCATCTATGACGACGCAGAACTATCTAAACAGCGGCTACTCGACGAGCCCGCCCGCATCGATGTCCAGATGCAGCGATATCGTGCGGCGGGTTATCCGGCGCACAACGGTCTTCACATGAGCGGGGTCATTGCGCGCCGCCATGGCCGCGCAAATGTCAGTCAAATGTGTGAACTTTGGTGGCGGGAGCACCGTCGCGGATCAAAACGCGACCAATTGAGTTTGAATTATGCGATTTGGAAGAGCGCACCGATCAAGATATCCGCGTTGGATTACGGTCAGCAGTTTTTCGAGAGGCGCAATTTCATTGGTTATCGCCATAAGCGGAGCATCAATTTCGGCGGGCTCGATATCAATTTTGAGACAGAATACCCAACAGCTCACCCCTGCCCTGATAAGGATTACGTCGGCTTTGTCGACACCGCAAACTGCGACCGGATTTTCGGTTGGGCTGCGGACCGCAACAGGCTCAACACCTCGATCAATGTCGGCCTCTATGATGGCGGCAGGCTGATCGCGACGGCGCCCGCTAACCTAATGCGCGTAGATGTAGGTGCTTACCTCGGCGATAATGGATTGCATGGCTTTGCCCTTCCCCTTCCGGCAAGTCTTAGGAACGGAGCAGCCCACAGCATCAGCATCAGATTCGAGCACAGCGAAATGAGATTGTCTGTCTAACATTCAAACCAAGAGAAGAAGTGGCTTGGAGTGTTCCAACGCTACTGTTATGCTATCCGCCCCTGACAATGGATCGGGAAGGAGCTTACTCAAAAGGAAATTCAGCAACGATGGTAGAAACGACACTCAAGCAAGACGTGCAGACTGTGACGCCGGAGGGCGAGATCGTTGAGAGGTTACCCGCGGGCGTGACCTTTCACGACGTAGTCACACATGTCGACGCGCGTGGCTCGGTGGTAGAACTCTTTGACCCGCGGTGGCGTTGGCACTCGGACCCGCTCGTTTTTTCCTACTGCTTCACGGTCCGTCCCGGAATGATTAAGGGTTGGGGGCTTCATAAGAAACATGATGACCGCTATTTCATACTGTTCGGTGAGCTGGAGACAGTGCTCTACGATGACCGCCCGGACTCGCCGACGCGCGGCTTGGTCGCGAAGGTGGTGATGTCAGAAGGTCGCCGCCAGTTGATGAACATTCCTACAGGTGTTTGGCACGCCAACCGCAACATCGGCAGTAAAGATGTTGTGGTCGTAAACTTCCCGACCATTCAGTACGACCATGCGAACCCGGATAAGTACCGCCTGCCTTTGGATAACGACTACATACCATACAAGTTCGACGATCTCCGGGGCTGGTAACGTGTCCGATGTGCGCGGACGAAACTCTCAGACCGAAATTCAGCATCCTGCTACCGACGTATAACCGAGCGGACGTTTTGCCCTTCGCTATTCGGTCAGTTCTGAGTCAGACGATCGCGGACTTTGAACTGCTGATCGCAGGAGATGGCTGCACCGACGAGACGGGCGAAGTTGTCAAAGGCTTTGCGGACGAAAGGATTCGCTGGTTTGATCTCCCCAAGGCGCCACATTACGGCTACGCGAATCGCAATGTCGCGCTCCGAGAGGCGAGGGGTGAACTCGTTGCTTACATGCAGCACGACGATTTGTGGCTGCCTGACCACCTGGAAATTCTCGGCCTACGCCTCGAACAGCACGAGATGGAGATCGTCTACAGTCTTCCCGTTTGGGTCATTCCACGAGGATTGATTGCGCCACTCGTCTTTAACCTCCACCATCCTGAAACCCTGAACTTCTTTTTGGCGAGGGAACGCAATGGTATTCCCTCGGTGTGCGTCGTCCATCGGCGGGAATGTTTCGACAAGTATGGCTACTGGAATGCGGACTTACCTTCATGCGCGGACTGGGACATGTGGGCCAGGATTATCGAAGGTGGAGGGCGAAAGAACTTCGCATACCTGGCGGAACCGACGTGTCTCCACTTCCGCGCCAACTGGCGTAATGAGACAAATCACGGGCCGCCACAGTTGGCAGTTTGGCAGGCCTTGCACGCCATCCATGATTTCACGCCCTCCAGCTTGAAGCTGGAGGTACCGCCCGACATTACCGAACAGGAAGCATGTTGGCTGGGAATCGAGGAGGATTCTCAAAGCTGGTCGGCGGAGTTGCGGGCCGCAGTGCAAACCGTTCTTGAACGACGCGTCTCCTTGAGCGATGACAGGATACTTAGCCTGCTCGGAAGTGAAGGGACACGATTTCACCCGGATAAGCTGCTTGAGAATTACGCGTTTGATCATTTCTTGTCCGACAAAGTCAGTGAGCAGCAGCAAAAAATAGAATCGCTTCTTGCTTTGGGAGCTGAACGGCAAAGAGAAATCGATTCGCTGAAGTTGGAATTGAGTGATCGGCGTGCGAAAGTTCTGAAACTCGCTGAACAGGTCGCGGAATGGCAGAAAGTTGTCGACTCGTTGACGACACAATTGGCTGAGCAGCGTGAGAAAGTTCTCGCGTTAGTTGAGCAAATCGCGGAAAGGCAAGGCGCGGTCGAGTCGTTGGCGATACAGTTGGCGGAGAGACACGAGAGGGTACTCGAATTGGTCGAACACATCGGCGAACGGCAACGAGCCGTCGATTCCCTCGTGAACGAGTTGGCCGAGAATAATGAGAAAGTGGCCACACTCACGACCCAAGTTGCTGAGCGCAAGGCCGAGCTTGAGAAGATGAGAAGTACATTGGGTTGGCGGTTGTTGAAACCCGGCAAAGTCACATACAAGTCTATTGGCCAAGTCTTCAGATCCGGGTCACTCGACAAGAACAATCAGAGCAGTGCGGCCCGAACTGCTAACAAGAACCCGACCCCAAGTGTCATAAAGACTCGGCAGGCAACTCAGCGTCAACCACCCAATGCGAAGGATATTTTTACGCAGATTTATCATCGCAACGCGTGGGGCGATTCCGAGTCAGTTTCCGGACCTGGCTCTAGTATCGGAGTTCGGCGTGAGGAGCCTGCTGGATGCTGGTTGCGGCGACTTCAACTGGATGAAAGAGGTCAAATTGGATTTGAACCGATATATCGGCGCAGACGTGGTTCCAGAACTAATTTTAGAAAACCGGCACAAATACGGTGACGCCACTAGGTCTTTCCTCATTACTGACATAACCCGAGACAAGCTGCCTAGAGTAGACGTGATTCTCAGCCGCGACTGTCTAGTGCATCTTTCTTTTGACGATATCTTTGCTGCAATTCAAAATTTTAAAGAGAGCGGATCAACATATCTACTGACGACAACCTTTGCGTCGGTTGACAGAAACACCGAGATAAATACCGGCGCGTGGCGGCCATTGAATCTACAGTTATTTCCTTTTGATTTTCCCGCACCACTCAAGCTAATCGACGAGAAGCGCGTGCACCAAGGCGTCTTGGTACACAAGTATTTAGCGTTATGGACACTTAAGGAGCTCCCACAACCGGAATGGACCATGCCGGACATGGTTAAGAGCGAATGAACAGCACCACGCGAACTTTGGAAGCTAACCGCATGTGGTCGCAAAAACTTGTCGTCTAATTACGCCGATAAGGAAAAGTCATTTCAGGCCGTAGGTCTGCCGGAATGATCTTCGTCGCAAATGGTTTCAATCTTGCTTTTGACTATCGCCCTTCAGCGATGTCACGATAAGTGTGATTAGTTGTCGGCGAGCGATCGAGAGGGCGCTGCGGAAACACTAAGGGACAATGAGACGAGCCCGATTAATGACGACTCCGAGGGAATTTGTTCTGAGCCGTTTGTCGCGGCAACTCTACGTAGACTTTCTCACGAAGGCAAAAGCACGGGGCTTTTCATTTATCCGCTTCCAGGATTTTCTGCCGGGTGGCCCAGCGCGGCCACGGCGCTACATTGCGCTCCGCCACGACATCGACTTTGCGCCGAGTTACTCGCTGGAGATGGCCGAACTGGAGCATGAGGCTGGCGTGAGATCGACGTTCTTCGTGTTGGTCGACGGCCAGTTCTACAATCCGCTCCGGAGCGAAGTCATCCATCAGATACGTCAGATTCACTCGCTCGGTCACGAGATCGGTTTGCATTTCGCAGTGAGTTCCGCCGTTCATGCCGACATCGGCAAGGAAGTGGCATTCCGGCTGGACGTTCTGAGCGCTATTGTGGGAGCGACTGTGCGATCATTTTCGCAGCATGATCCGGTTAACGCCGGCTTCGTGAAGGTCAGACTACCAGCCGGTCATCACGCTTGCATGGATGCAAGCCAGGCGATCCATGATAATCACCTGCTGTACGTGAGCGAGAGTGCGATGATGTGGCGGAAATACACCTTCGAGACCGCGTTGGACGAGGATCAGAATATGTGCTTAGTGGCGCATCCACATTCCTGGTTCCACCCGCAGAACGACTATGTGGCCATGATCAGGGAGTTCGAATCGCGTGAAGTACAAGCAGTTTCTGATCGTTACGATGCGTTTGTCGACGCTCTCGCCGGCTACTATACGCGGCGGCTTAAGGAAGGGATTTGATGTGCTGCGCGCAACCCTGAACGAACAAGAGATACGTCGAATCATCGGCGTGCCGGGAGAGGGCGATCGGGTAGTTGAAGGAGTCGCGCCACTCGAGGCGGCCGAGGATCGATGCCTCTATTTCATCAACAAGTCCGTCACGAGAGCCACTCGTGAGTCTCTCGCTCTGGGCCACAGGTGCATCGTCATCGCGCCGAACGGTTCCGGGATGGCGGACGATCCCAGTGACTGGCTGGTTTTGGAAGTCGCCGATCCGCGTGCGGCGATCGCCAAAGTTCTGGAATTCATTAGGGCCGAGCACAGGAATCCGCCGTGGGTCCAGATTCGCAAGATCGCAGAAACTGCGATCATCTCTCCACTGGCAGTGGTCGAGGGTAACGTTGAGATCGGTGAAGGCGTGGTTATTGAACCATTCTGTACCATCGGTCCAGACGTCGTGATCGAGAGAGGGTCTGTCCTTAGGGCAGGATCTCGAATCTATCCGCGCGTCTTGATCGGTGCAGAGTCGGTCGTCCGAGCGAACGCCGTCATCGGCGCCGACGGATATGGTTTTGTGCGGGACGAATCTGGCAACAAGACACGAATCCCTCATCTTGGAGGCGTCATCACTGGGCGTCACGTCGAGATCGGTGAAACCTCAGTGATCGAGGGCGGCACGATCTCGCCAACGTTTATCGAAGACTATGCCAAGCTAGCTGCCAGTGTTTTTGTCGGGCACAACGTTCGTATCGGACGTGATGCCAGTATCACCGCCGGTGTGATTATCGCCGGCAGCGCAGTCATTGGCGCCGAAGCCTGGATTGGGATCAACTCGAGCATTCGCGACGGGCGTCGCGTCGGTGCTGACGCGCTGGTTGGCATGGACGTGTCAGTGCAGCGCGATCTCTCAGATAACACAGTGTCGCGCGCGCCAGGGCCCGATGTAAGGATCCGTACCGACGATGATCGCACCGCGATTGGGTTCACCTAGCGTAGTATTTCACTTGGCGAAAGTCTGTCGGAGGAATGTTCTGATCGCGAGCGGGAAGATGAACGATCCAGTTGGCCGGCGTCGGTTTACGATTCCCGATGGCCGTGCCGCTCTGGTTATCGCCCATCCTGGCCATGAACTGCTGGTTCACGGCTGGCTGGAACTTGCACGACCAGTCATCTTCATCCTTACGGATGGCTCTGGGCGAACAAACCAATCGAGGCTGGAGTCAACGACAAAGGTATTCAACCAGACCGGCGCGAAACCGGGTTCGATTTACGGACGCCTTACGGACCGCGCGGCATACGCGGCCATTCTCGATCGAGAGTTTGACCTTTTTATCCGGCTCGCCAGCGAACTTGCCGAAGCACTGATTGCTAAGCGCATTGACTATGTCGCTGGCGATGCCGCTGAGGGTTACAGCCCGACACATGATGTCTGTCGTTTGATAATCAACACGGCGGTAAAGATTGCTTACCAGACAACCGGCCGGGGGGTTGCAAATTTCGAATTCCCTCTCGTCCGGCCGCCGGACGCCGATCTTGCGGCGCTTCATCCTGACGACATTTGGCTGCAACTGGACGAAGAAGCATTTGCGCGAAAGCTGGTTTCGGCAAAGGGATACGCCCCACTCACGAGCGAAGTTTCAGCGGCGCTTAGTAGAGAATCGGCCGATGCATACAGGATAGAATGGTTGCACCGAGTCGATGGTAGCTGTGACAGCTGCGGTTGGGATGGCGAACGGCCTTCTTATGAGGAATATGGTGAGAAGCAGGTCGCGGCAGGCTACTATCAGCGCGTGCTTCGCTATCATGAGCACCTAGAGCCTCTCGCGGCGGCGCTCTCGTGTTACGCTGAAAAACACCACTCAAAGCTGTAAGATGATTCTTCTCTCAAAAGCTGCTCCGTCGCCCTGGTGATTGATGGTTGAAGTAAACGGGTTCGAGTATGCGCTCAATGCGGATTCTAATCACAAACAACACGCTAGACTTCCGGGGCGGTTCAGAACTCTACGTGCGCGATTTGGCAATCGCTTTGCTCAAACGCGGACATCTGCCCATCGCCTATAGCACCAAGCTTGGAGAGATCGCTCAGGAAATTCGGGCCGCGACAGTGCCCGTCATCGACAATCTAGACGCATTGGCGGCGCCACCGGACGTAATTCATGGACATCATCACCTGGATACAATGACGGCGCTTCTGCGCTTCCCGAGAGTGCCGGCGGTCTATTTCTGTCATGGGTGGCTTCCCTGGGAAGAGACACCGCCGCAATTCCCGAGAATATTGCGCTACGTCGCGGTGGATTATTTATGTCGTGACCGGTTGCTCTTTGAGCACGGAATACCCGAGGATCGCATCCGTGTGCTCCTTAACTTCGTCGATCTCGAACGATTTAGACCTCGGAGTCCGCTTCCGGCAAGCCCTCAGCGCGCGCTAATTTTCAGCAACTACGCAACCGAAGACACGCAGATACCGGCGGTCCGTGACGCGTGCGCGCGCCATGGCATTACGACCGAGGTTGTCGGATTAGGGGCGGGTAATGCCTGTGCTCGACCAGAGGAGATCCTCGGCCGTTATGATCTCGTTTTCGCCAAAGGGAGAGCTGCCCTTGAAAGTCTCGCCGTAGGTGTGGCGGTAATCCTCTGTGATGAGAAAGGCGTCGGACCTATGGTCACGAGCGGGGAGTTGGATCAGCTTCGGCCCCTCAACTTCGGGTTGCGCACGCTGCGTGAGCCATTGGATGTCGACGCAGTCGAACGACAGATTGCCCGCTACGACGCTGAAGATGCCGCTAAGGTCTCCAGGCTGGTTCGCGCCAATGCAGGAACCAACGCGGTCGTTGACCAAATCGTTTCGCTTTACGGAGAAATCATCGCGGAAAATACGAGGAGGCGTGAATCAAACCTTGATGAGGAAGCGCGCTCTTCCGCAGCATACCTCCGCTGGCTTGCGCCAACATTAAAAGACCACAGGCAGCATACACAGCAGCTTGTTGACTGGGCACTTGAACGACACAGCGCGGTCGAGTTGTTGGCGACCCAGTTGGCTGAGAGGCATGAGAAAGTCCTGGCATTGGTTGAACACGTCGCGGAACGGCAGAGAGCGGTCGATTCCCTGGGGACGCAATTACGCGACAGCGAAACCAAGTTGAAGGTATTAGCAGACCACGTCTCGGAACGGGAGAGAGCCGTCGACTCGCTGGCTAATGAGTTGGCCCAGAGTCAAAATAAAGTTATGGCCTTGACAACTCAACCGCGGGAGGCTGAGCTTGGAGAGAAAAGAAACATGCTGAGCCGGCAATTGTTAAAGCTGTATGGAAAGCTCAAGTATCCTTACCTTCTACCTTTGTATCGACTACTGCGGCTTGCGTCGCACAAAAACGAACACTAATAGAAACGGAGACGAGTCTGACAACGGACCATAGGCAATTTCGCGCGATGATTTTCGATCAGGTCATCGCCTTTCTGAAAACTCGCTCTGCCGAACAGATTGCGCATGTCAACGGAACGTTGCTGGCACACCTCGAAGGCACTTGCGCCCTTCTGCTGGGTTGGGGCAATCCCATCGATCTATGTTTAGCCGGCTTATGTCACACGATTTATGGGACTGATGGATTCCCAGTCCAGCTTTTGGATATCTCGCAGCGATGGGAACTCAAAAGAATGATAGGTCCGCAGGCCGAGGAATTTGTCTATTTTTATGCCTCATGTGATCGTTCGTACTTATATCCGCAGATTAAGATTACGTCCCCGATCCAATTTCGCGATCGGTTCACGGGATCGATATTCGTCCCCGACGACTCGTTGCTCAAGTCGTTCCTGGAACTCACGTTTGCTAATGAACTTGAGCTTGCGCAGTCGGACCCGGTTTTGGTTGACCAGACTAGAACCGCAATTGCGCCTCTCTTTTCCCGCTGCCAGGGGCTTGTGAGCGATTCAGCCTTCGCTTATTTCTTCGACGTATATGAAGTATCTGACCGATAGAAAAGCTCCGCGAAAGGATCTGGCGACGTGCTTCGAATCTGGCGCAACAAAGAGATCAAAGTTCACATATATGCGCTGTGCTGGAATGAAGAAAGAATGCTTCCGTACTTCTTCCGCCATTATGATGGCGTCGCTGAGCGGTATTTCATTTTTGATAATGATTCAACGGATCGTTCCATTGAAATGCTCAAGACCAATCCAAAGGTAACTTTGGAGCGTTTTGAAATCGTCGGAGACTCATTCGTCAGCGCTGCTCTCAAACACTACAACGAGTGTTGGAAACGGAGCCGAGGGCAGGCTGATTGGGTTATTGTCTGTAATATCGATGAACACATTTACCATCCAAACCTAAAGAGGTACTTAAGGACCTGTAAGAACCTCGGCATTTCACTTATCATTCCATACGGCTATAACATGGTTTCAGACAGATTTCCGAGAACCAGCCGACCACTCTGTGAAAGCCTTAAATGCGGGATGCGGGAGCCGTCCTGGGACAAGCCGCAAATCTTTGATCCGAATAAGATAAGCGAAATAAATTTCGCGCCAGGCCGGCATGCAGCAGATCCTGTCGGCGAAGTGATTACTCCAAGAAATGCCAGAGTAAAGCTATTGCACTACAAGTATCTTGGGATGGAGTACTTACTCCGCAGAAACTTTGAACTTAAATCGGGATTGAGACCTTTGGATATTAAGAATCGCTGGGGACATCAGTACTTGTGGGATCGGGAGGCAAACACCGAAGAATATCAACGCGTAAAGGCGAACTCGGTTTTGGTGCTCTGACGTGAGTTCAATCGAAGGAATAAAAATCATCCAACTGAAAAAGGTGGCCAACGAACGCGGTCATCTTCTGGAGATACAGCGCAATGACGATCCACTCTACCCCGGCTTTGGCCAAGCCTATATCACTTGCAACCTGCCGGGAGTGATCAAGGCATGGTATCGACATCGTAAGCAGTTTGATCAAATCGCTCTCATCAAAGGCGGATTGACTCTCGTCTTATTTGACTCGCGAGACGACTCACCGACTTACCAAAACATTGTGGAAATCGCCATTAGCGATCTGGTACCGGCCCTCGTTCAGATACCACCCGGCATCTGGCACGGTTTCAAAGCGTTAGGCAGCGAACCGACGTATTTACTGCACCTTAACTCCGTCGCCTTTAATTTTGAGCAGACCGATGAGGATCGATTGCCTTCATCGACCGCGTCGATACCTTATGAGTGGTAATTGACATGGAACTCTGCCTCATTACGGATAAAACAGAATTTGCCGCGGAGGCGGAAAAAGTTGGAATAGAGCGAATTATGCTGGACCTCGAGAGAACTGGCAAAAGGAAAAGGCAAATGGGTCGTGATCTTTTCATCTCGGATCACATACTGAGCCATAAGAGCTGCGAGGAGATCGACGCAGTGATTGAAGCTGGAGCCGACTTTATGATGTTGCCTTATTTCCACAGCGTGGATGAGGTCCGCGGGTTCCGCTCGCTCGTAGCGGCGAGGGCAAAAACAATTCTGCTGGTAGAAACTAAATCAGCCGTGGAAATCCTGCCGACACTTGTGAAAGAGAGACTCGGTGATGAGGTGCATATCGGTTTAAATGATCTTCGTATCAGTCTCGGTAATAGGACTATTTTCGACCCGCTTTGTAATGGAATGATAGAACGGCTTTCAGCTTTGTTGCGCGGAGAGAAGATTCCTTTCGGCGTTGGCGGCATAGCTCGATTGTCGCACGACAGACTACCTATTAACCCGGAGCACGTGCTGGCGGAACAAGTGCGGCTTGAAGCTGGCATCGGGTGGCTGGGCAGATCGTTTCGGGAAGATATGGAGAACAGACGTCGCCCGGGGGAACTGGCCTGTGAGGTCGAACTGATACGGAAGGCCATTAAAAAATGGGAGTCTGCTCCCGAAGAGGCACTCGCAGCAAAAAGGAAAATACTGAGGGAAGAGGTGGGGGGTTGGGAAGCCGCCATCAACGCTTGATTGCATGAAGTGCACGGCAGGTCGCAAGGAATCTAAGACAAATAGATGAGCCGGCATAGAATCGTTACGATTGTGGGCACGCGCCCAGAGGTGATCAAGATGGCGCCAGTGGTTCTAGAGCTTCAACGCTGGCAGGCGGTTTTTGATCATACTTTGGTAAACACCTCGCAGCATCGCGAAATGCTCGTTTCGGCTATGACGTTGTTCGGACTAGAGCCAGATATCGATCTGAAGCTGATGGAGGAAAATCAAAGTCTGGCATCCTTCGCTTCACGTTCGCTATCATCTATAAGCAATCTGCTGGTGGAGTTAAAGCCGGATTTGATCTTGATTCAAGGTGATACCACGACCGTAATGACAGCCGCGCTCGCTGCTTTCTATCAAGACGTTAGAGTTGGTCACGTTGAAGCTGGACTGAGATCGTTCAATCGAAGGCATCCGTTTCCGGAAGAGGTTAACCGACGTTTTGTGGGTCTTCTGGCTGACTTACATTTTGCGCCAACCGAGCGCGCGCGACAGAATCTCTTGCGGGACGGAGTGACCGAGAACAGCATCTTCGTTACCGGCAACACGATTGTTGATGCACTCCAATCGATTCCTCCCGCAGAGAACTTCGACGATCAAAGTCTCGACCACATTGATTACGATCGCAGGAAGGTATTGCTTGTGACCGCTCATCGCCGCGAGAATCATGGGCCGCCGCTGCGCTCGATATGCCGGTCGCTGAAAAAACTAGTCACCCAATTCAATAATGTCGAGATAGTTTTTCCGGTTCATTTGAACCCAAACGTAAGAAGGGTGGTACACGAGGAGCTTAGTGATACTGCAAGGATTCACTTACTCGAACCAATATCGTACCGCGATCTCCTTGGGTTGATGAGCCGTTGCTATTTGATCCTGACGGATTCTGGGGGCATACAGGAAGAATCGGTCTCCTTTCACAAGCCAGTGCTGGTGCTGCGCGAAGTTACTGAGCGTCCCGAAGTCGTGGAAGTTGGCGCCGGTTTGGTTATCGGCGTGGAAACTGAACGAATCGTTCGAGAAGTGTCAGACCTCTTGAATGACCGAGAACGGTATCAAAGAATGTCTACGGCCGAAAATCCTTTCGGAGACGGGCACGCGGCTGAACGGATTGTCAAAATACTTGCTGAACGTCTGCAATCAGAAATGACAAAAACGTTAATCGCAACATGACCAACGGATCAGATCAGGAATGACCTTTGCTGCTTTCACGCAACAGTGACATTTGGTAAATCTGTTGTCCAAGGCGGGAACTGGATGAACTTGGGTAACGGGTATCTTTATTTCAGACGACGAATACGTCAGTGCTGACTTCGGCTTGAAGGAGCCACTACAGCAGATGATCGAAGAAGCTGATTTCAGCCGGCGGGCGACATGATCGTGCGCCCTCGTATCTACTTAAGTTGGCTTTAAGTTTCTCGGCCAGGTCTGGCTTGCCCTCTTGGGCAGCTTTGTCAGTCATCGTTCGCAACCATGCAACGGCCTCGTCACAGCGGCCCAACTCGCCGAGGGCGAGGGCCACTAGCGCGCCGTGGTTTGCCAGGCCAGTTGCTTTGTAGATAAGTTGGGCGAGTTGGAGCGCCCTCCGGCCATTGCGCAAATCGTATTGCGGTGAAGCAGCGAGCAGGTAGGCCAGCATTACCGCCGTCTGTCCTTTTTGGGGGTATTGGGCGTGGCTCTTTTCCAGAATATCCAACGCCTGCTTGTAACGCTTTTGCCGGAGCAGAAGCTTCGCCTCCTCCAGCACCGCGTCTTCGTTGTTGGGGTCGACCTGCGTCACGCGCGCGAATTGAACCAGCGCCTCTTCCAGCCTTGAAGATCTTAATAACTCCTGCGCCAGCAGGAAACGCGCGCCGAGGTCGTCCGGGTAAACCTTCAAGACCGAATCCAGATGACCGATCGCCGGCTCATGGAGGTTGTCCCGGGCCAACAGAACGGCGAGATTATAATGCGCTACCGCGCTTTCCGTATCGATGCGCAAAGCCTCTTCAAACTGGGCGCTCGCTCCTTGCAAGTCTCCTGTTTGGGTCAGCACCGCTCCCAGATTAATGTGCGCGGATAGGCTATCGGGCTTTGCTTCAATGGCCTTCCGAAATTCATAGGCAGCTTCCGCATAGCGCCGCGCCTCGAGCGCCAGCCTGCCGCGAATCAGATGTAAGCGTTCTCCCTTAATCAGTTGCTGCAATCCATCGATGAGCGGATCTGCTGCCCTTACCCCGACTGAGCCTTGTCGGGCCAGATGGTCCTTTGCTTTCTCCTCGTTTCCAAAACCGCGATAGGCCATGGCCAATGAATAATGGATTCGATTCGCGTCGGGCGCCGACGCCAGCGCCCTCTCGAAATAATTGATCGCTTCAGAGTAACTCCGTTTGGACAACGCTACCTGTCCAAGACCGTAGTAGGCGGCAACGTTGCTTCTCTCGATCTGCAACGCTGCTTTGAAACTTCCTTCCGCCGCTTCCAGCCGGTCAAGTTGAAGGTAGATGTCGCCCAGGTTCAACGGCACAGCCACATAATCAGGGCGCAATTGGCTCGCGATTCGATAGCGGCGAATGGCATCGTCGATTCGTCCCTCCTGCTGGTCCAGCCTTCCAAGTAGATAAACCCAACGAAAATCTTTCGACGCCAACCCGCCGGCATTCAGATAACACTCACGGGCCGGAGCGAGGAGCGAATAAGCATGATAAACTTCTCCCATCATGCCGTAAGCCTCACTAAGGGTGGCCTCTGTTGTCGCCGAATCTTTCACGGCAGCAGTCAACGCGTTTTGCAAAGAGACCAGTTGGGCTCGGATATCAGTCTCCAATTTCGTCACGTCTGGCCAGTGCACGGCCGAGAGATTCGGCTTTGGCGGGGGTAGAAGATTGTCCGTCTGTGAAGCCACCGGCGCACAGATAGCTGCCAAGGCCAACCAAAACACGGCCCACCGATAAATTCGAGCGCTATTTTGCCCGATTGGCGGCTTCATTTTTTCTGCGGCGCCGCGCCTTCTCTCCAGGTAGTGTATCGATCAACCGACGGGTCTTTCCATTCCTCGGTACGGCCATCTGGCCAGTGCACTCGCACAGCGTCTACCTTAACGGCGCTGCCCAATCCCACGAGCACGCGCGGGTCGTTTGCGCTTAGATAACTACCGTCGGTTCTCGCCCGCCTCCATAAGACATTATTCTTCGTAATGACGATCTCTACGCGAGCGCCCAGCATGTCCCGATTCACGTTCTTCCCAACCAACCGCAACCCCAACCAGTGGTTTCGATTGCCCACCTGATTCATAAACAGTCTTGCCGGTCCGCTATTGTTTGTAACGAGCACGTCCGTGTCGCCATCGTTGTCGATGTCGCCAAAGGCAGCGCCGCGGCTAACCTCTGAAAGCTGAAAGGCCGCGCCCGCTTGATCGCCTACTTCAACAAAGCCCCCTTTTCCCGTATTGTGAAAAAGTTGATTGGGCTGGCCCAGTGGATAAGGATCACCCTTGCTTATCAGATCTGGCAGCAATTGAACCGCTCCGTTCGCAACGAGCAGATCCAGCCAGCCATCGTTGTCAAAATCAAAGAACAGCGTGCCGAAGCCCGTGAATCGACGACCGGGGAGCCCCAGGCCTGCTTCACGGGTACGATCCTCAAAAATCGCCTTACCCAGATTCATGTAAAGCGTATTCGTTTCGTCCATCAAGTGAGTGACAAAAATATCTTCAGTTCCATTACCGTCAAAGTCTCCGGCATCGACTCCCATACCAGCCTCAGCCTGTCCGTTCCGATTCAACGCAGCTCCTGCCAGGAGTGCTTCGTTCTTGAATGTGCCGTCCCTTTGGTTCATCCAGAGTTGATTGGGATCGCCGTCGTTAGCGACGTAGATATCGATCCAACCGTCGCCGTCGAAATCCGCAGCGACCACTCCTAAACCATGTCCGAACTCCTTATCCACACCTGCGGCAATCGTCACATCTTCAAAAGTGCCGTCACCTTTATTATGAAACAGGCGATTGCCGGGAGCGCGAAAAACCCGCGGCGTACAATAGTCTTTCGCACTAGTGGCGGCGTAACATATAGGGCTGTTGGCAACTGAAAAATCGGCGTAGTTAACAACCATCAAGTCCAGCCAACCGTCGCGATCATAGTCAAAGAAGACAGCGCTGGTGCTCCAACGTGGATCGTCCGTTCCGGTCTTCCTGGTTACATCGACAAAGGCGCCATCGCCTTTATTGAGATACATCTGGTTAGAACCGAGATTTGTTAGATATAGATCGGGCCAGCCATCGTTATTTATGTCGCCGACGGCTACGCCCATCCCGTACCTATTGGCCACGATACCACTCTTATCAGTTACATCGGTGAAGTGAAGTGAACGAGAGCCGTCTTTGGTGACCGCGAGGTCGTTGCGAAAAAGTCTCCCTCGCGGCTCCCCCAACTCGCGCCACGGGAAGGGCGTGCGCGCAGGCTGATCGCTCGCTTCGAGCGCCGACCCTTGTACCAGGAAAACATCTAGGTCGCCGTCATTGTCGAAATCAAAGAGGGCCGCGCCTGCGCCCATTACCTCCGGCAGAAAAAGCTTGCCCGTCATGCCATTGAAGTGTCGAAACTTCAGTCCCGCCCTCTCAGCGAGTTCGTCGAAGATCGGAGAAGCCGTGTAAGCGTCGGTTGTTCCTCCAGTTGAGTGGGTATTTGCTGGACTTGATGGGAAGCCTAACGAGACCACGAGACCTGAGAGACAAAACGCTAAGATCGCACGTGTGTGACTCATAAGGCCGCTCCGTATCGGAGAGTATCTCAGAAGTGGGTGGCCAAGTGAATCCGATACAAGTAAAAGAATTTGCTTGACACTTCAGCCGATTGAGTCTATACGGTTGCATGGATTCCACCATAGCTTCTAGTGCCCAGCTCTATTTCTTGGTACGGGCTTGAAACGTCAGGCCCTGGTAGATTCTTATAAAACCCGTTAGTGACCATTAAGGAGGTCCCATGAAAATTCAAAAATTCGTACCCACCGTGCTATGCGTGGGGTTGGCCGTCGTATGCTTCCATGTTTCTGTACTGGCGCAGACGGCGGAAAGTAAACGTGAGCCTGCCGCTATTACCGCCAACGCATCAGGCGTCCGGTGGAACGTGCCGGCTCAATATTCTGCTCTGACCATGACCGTCTCAGCGCCCGATGGCCAGGTGTTCAGCAAAGAGTTTCGCGCGGGCGCCCCGCCCGAATTCACGCTCTCTGATAAGCAGGGGAACCGACTGCCCGACGGGCAGTACACGTACGAGCTCAGATTTACCACGCCGCAGGTTCGGGCCATAAAGGACCGCATCATGCCAGCCCCCGATGATGGCGCCGGGATTGAGGATGAACAGGGACGTACCGATCGCAGACGATTGCCGGTGGAATCGGTGGTCCAGTCCGGATCGTTCGCCGTGCTGAATGGGGTCGTCTATGTCGGAAACGAAACAGAGCCGAACACCCGCCGCGATACGTCGACAAAGAATATCAACAAAGATCCGCAGCAGCGTTCTCCGGGCGTCGTGTCGGGCAACACGGTCACTAGACTGCGCAACCATCGTCTATCGCTTTTCTCAGCTCCCGACGTCGTGACCCCGGACGACGAGGATATTCAGGGCAGCCTTTGCGTCGGGCTTGACTGCGTTAACAACGAAACCTTCGGCTTTGTCACGATCAGGTTGAAGGAAAACAACACTCGAATCCAGTTCAACGACACGAGCACCTCGGCCGGCTTCCCAACCAATAACTGGCAGATAAGAGCGAACGACTCCGCCAGTGGTGGCGCCAATTTTTTGGGGTTCGTAGATCAAGGAGCCACCGGCACTTCGGAGACGGGAACAATTGTGTTTTCAGTTGCTGCCGGTGCACCAGCCAACTCGGTCAAGGTTGATAGCTCTGGCAGGCTCGGGCTCAGGACAGCCACGCCAGTGTTGGACGTGCATGCTAACACCAGTAATACGCCCGCGATTCGACTCGAACAAAATAATGGGGGCGGTTTCACGGCGCAGACCTGGGACATCGCCGGGAATGAGGCCAATTTCTTTGTCCGCGATGTCACCGGCGGCTCACGTCTTCCCTTCCGCATTCGGCCCGGCGCGCCCACAAGTTCGATCGATATTAGCGCCAGTGGCAATGTCGGCATCGGGACGGCGAGTCCGGTGCTGAAACTGGAGGTTGAAAATAACCAAGCTAATACTAACGCCAATTATGTGCTTGGTGTTTATAACGAAGGCACGCCTACAGCAGGTATGCGGGCGGGTGTTGATTTTCGCCTTGGTACCACGGCGGGAGCTAAAATCGATACCATTAACGATGGTGCTGGTGGCGGTAATATACAATTCCTTACAACAATCTCTAGTACAGACACGGCACGCATGACAATATTAGCCGCAAACGGCAACGTC
>QHXE01001044.1 GCA_003222835.1 Acidobacteriota bacterium
AAAGGTGCGGTACCGGTCGTGACGTGCAAGTCCGATCCGCCCAGTTCAGAGAGTTTGTGTAGCAACTCTGAGAGAGATAGTTGTTGTGGTGGATTCTCCATTATGGCTCCTCGACAGTTTTAGCGCTTCGGCTCAAGGGGCCGAAAAGTTGAAATGAACCGTTCGGCATCCGCGGCAACCTTTTCCGTGGCTCCGCTGGCTGAACGGGTTGTTAGTGAATAGACCCGACCATTGATCTCGGTGAAATAAAAGTTCCAAACCTGATCGGATTTCGTGTCGCTGTTGGCGGGCGTCTGCGCGATGACCTCAAACACTCGGTGGCCGCCGATTTCGCGTTGCCGATCGTTCACGACCCAGCCGCCGGCGTTAATCATCCTGTCGATGACCGTTCGGCGAAGATCCGTAAAGGCGACGCCTCCGAGCATCTTCCGTTGTTCGCTCGGCAGCGGTTGGACGGCGTTGGCCGCCGGCGCCAGGGCGAGAACCGCCAGAGTGGCTTGCGCTTCTGGCGCGCCATTTGGCGGCTCAATACGAAAACTTGAGCCACTCTTACTTGTTGAAGATGCCGACCAGTTATTTGGCAGCGGTATCACAAAGGTGCCGTCACGATAGACGCTTTCAGGTAGTGACAAAGCAGTCGGCAGCGCGACATGATTGTCCGCGGACTTGGCCTGTGTTGTCGGCATGACACCATTGCGCAAGGCTGCTTGCAATGCCCGTCGTCGGGCGATTGCCGCCTGCCGGCGACGAAGCAGCGCGCGATGGCGGCGCCACCACGCTCTTGAATGATGATGGTAACGATGCGGGCGCGCTGATAATTGCGATCGCAAATTATGCGCGGTTGAGATTGCAAAGGGCAGCAAGACAACTATCGAAATCAACAGTCCCAGTGATAATGCTAATCGACGTACCATAACTTCACCCCTTTCATGCCACCGTTTCGCGTAAGACTTCCTCGATGGTGGTAACTCCGTTTCGTATCTTTTGCAGACCGGAACCGCGCAACGTGGTCATGCCGTCGTCGATCGATTTCTTTCGCAGCTCGAGCGATGACGCGCCGATCAAAATCAGCTCGCGGATTTCGTCTGTAATCTCCATGACTTCGTATAAGCCGATGCGGCCTTTGTAGCCCGTATCGTTACAACTCTGGCAGCCCTTGCCTTTGTAGGTTTTGATCTTGCCGGCATCTTCGGGCGAGAAACCAATTTCGACCAGAGCTTCGACTGGTGTGGGATGTTCACCTTTGCAGTCTTTGCAGATGCGGCGAATTAGTCGCTGCGCCTGGATGAGGTTGACGCTGGTAGCAACGAGAAATGGCTCGATGCCCATGTTCATGAGACGTGAGATTGTTGAGGGAGCATCGTTGGTGTGCAGTGTCGAGAGAACGAGGTGACCCGTGAGAGCAGCTTTGATGGCAATCTCTGCGGTTTCAAAATCGCGGATTTCACCGACCAGGACGATGTTGGGATCGGCGAAGTTCAGCCCGATCTGCTCCTTCATCTGAACCTGGTTGACGCCGAGCAGGTTGAACTCGACGGGGTCTTCCGCCGTCATGATGTTCGTCTCCGGCGTGTTCAAGGACTGCAACGCGGAGTAGAGCGTGTTCGTTTTACCCGAACCCGTGGGGCCTGTGACGAGAACCATGCCGTAGGGCTTCGAGATGTTGCGCTGGAATTTCACCAGCGATTCAGGCTCAAAGCCGAGGTTCGTCATGTCGAGCATCAGCTTTTCTTTATCGAGTAGACGAAGCACAACCTTCTCACCAAAAAGCGTAGGCAATGTCGAAACACGAAAATCAAGCTCACGCGAGCGGGATTCCACCTTCACGCGAATCTTGATGCGTCCATCCTGAGGCAAGCGC
>QHXE01000493.1 GCA_003222835.1 Acidobacteriota bacterium
CGAAAGCCATCGTCAGCCAGACGCATGTCGTAACCATAACTCGATGCGCCGGCGGAGATGATGCGCGTGCCGGCGACTTCACGTACAAGTCTCGCCTCGAAAGGATGAATAAGTTGCGCCTCGTCGGCCATGCGACGAATCCAGCGATCTGATTTGACTGTCATTTGATTTGATTGTCAGAACCACCTGCGGTAGCGGGTGGTTGTTCTCCAGACTACGAGCGCGCCAGAATAAGCAATTTCGACGGCGGCGGCAAGCGCCAGCGCGAGGCCGGTTTGGATACTCGCGCTGTCGTGTCAGTACCTTGCGGTACTGACACGGAGCCGATCCGGTCGCTACCGCTTGCGGTACTGACACGATCTCAGAATTGCAAATTGCAAATTGCAAAATGAAAATTGCAAATCGGCGAGCGATGGACAGTGTTAGAGCACCGACTTTAGTCGGGTTTTCGTCGGCGGAACGGAAAGGCCCGACTAAAGTCGGGACTCTAACGCCGTTCGCCATCGCAATCGAGCAATTTGAAATTTGCAATCTTAGGCTTTACCCATGAAACTCGTCGTCCTTGGCTCAGGCACTTCAGTTCCGCATCCGCGCCGCGCGTCGGCTGCTTTCTGGTTGGAAACGTCGGCTGGTTCGCTCTTGCTTGATTGCAGTGCTGACGCTGCGCATCGGATGGCGGAAGAGAATCTCGATTGGTCCAACCTCGACGCCGTCTGGATTAGCCATCTGCATCTCGATCATTGCGTCGGACTGGCATCGCTGCTGTTTGGTTTGAAGTGGGCGCCGCAGACCCAAGGAAGACAAAAGCCGCTGAAGATTTATGGCTGCGAAGGAATCAAGAAACTTCTGCGAGCTATCGACGATTCGAACGATTACGGATTGTTCGAGCAGCCTTTTCCAATTGAGTTGCATGAGGTCTCAGCAGCCGAGCGAGATTTCGAGCTGCTGCCGGGATTGCAGGCGCGAACATTCTCGACACCGCACACGCGCGAAAGCCTCGCCATTCGTATCACTGACAACGATGAAGCGTCCGTCGTTTACAGTTCCGACACAGGTTATTCAGAAGAACTCGCTGCGTTCGCACGCGAAGTTAATCTCCTGATATTGGAATGTTCTTTCTGGCGTGATAAGCCGACAGCGAAACATCTGGAACTCGTCGATGCCATGCGCATCGCGCGTTTGGCTGAGCCACGTACAGTGCTGCTCACGCATCTGTATCCCGAATGGGACGGCGTAGACCTGGAAAGCAAAGCAAAAGAATTGTGGCCGGGAATGACGATCGAGGCTTGGGATGGATTACGGTTGGAGATTTAGAAGGGACTTTTAACCGCAGAGGACGCGGAGGGTTTCGCAGACGACGCGGAGAAAAAAGCCTCAGCGTCCTCCGCGGGATCCTCTGTTTGCTCTGCGGTTAGCTTTGTCGATTGTGAGACAAACTACCTGTCGATAGAAGCCAACACCATCACGGCCCAGGTGCTTCAAGTATCTTCCGAAAACGACTGATGCCCGCACGATGCTTGACCTGTGGGCTACTGCTCGCGCTAGAGTCTACGAATGCAGCGTGTTCACGTGCGCTTGCCGGCGCGCAAACAAGAGTACGAAATCAAGATTGACGCGGACTTGCTCTCCGAGCTAGGCCAGAGCGCGCGGGAGTGTCTTGGCGACGGCGCGCGACGGGCTGCTCTCATCTCAAACCAGACTGTCTTCGATCTCTACGGAGGGCGTGCGGTCAAGAGTCTGCGCGCAAGTGGATTCCAGGTCACTCACTGGCTGATAAGAGAAGGCGAGCAACATAAGTCGCTGCGCTCGTTGGAACAGTTACTCGGGTTCTTGAGTGAAAGTGGCCTCGAAAGAAGCGATGCGCTAATTGCGCTGGGCGGCGGAGTCGTTGGCGATCTCGCAGGTTTCGCTGCGGCGGTTTATCTGCGCGGTATTGCTTTCATTCAAGTTCCGACGACACTGCTGGCTCAGATCGATGCTTCGGTTGGCGGGAAGACGGGAGTGAATATGCCGGCCGGTAAGAATCTCGTCGGCGCTTTTCATCAGCCGAAGCTGGTTTTGATCGATACAGAAACCCTTCGAACCTTGCCGCGTCGCGAGCTGACCTCAGGCTGGTGCGAAGCAGTGAAGCAGGGCGCCGCAGGTGATCGGAGATTGTTCGATAAGACGGTACGCTTGCTGCGGCGCCGTGGCGTAAACTTTAGTCTGCGTAGCGATCCGGAAGAATCACAAACTGAAGTTTGCGCGACCATCGCCGCGCATTGTCGCTTCAAGGCATCAATCGTGGCCGGCGACGAGCGAGAAGAGATCGGGCGCGAGGACCATCGTTCGCGCCGCATCCTCAATTTCGGCCATACAATCGCGCACTCGCTGGAGAATGTCACCGGTTATCGGCGCTTCCGACATGGCGAAGCGGTAGGCTATGGGATGTTGGTCGCCGGCGAGATTTCAAAAAGTCTAGGCATGCTGGCTTCGGACGAGTTAGAATTGTTGCGCGAGGCCGTCAGGTTTTGCGGACGACTGCCACGCGCTGACGATCTTTCCACGGAGAAGATTGCGGCGGCGGTGAAACTGGATAAGAAATCAGTCAGCGGGATTATCAAGTGGGTCCTGCTCGAACGGATCGGCCGCGCGCGAATCGTGAGCGGAAACGAAATTGACAAGCGCGTGATTCGATCATCGATACGGGCCGGTTTGAAATCGCTTGGATAAATTTGCTTTTGCCATGTCAGAACCGCGAGCGGTAGCGACCGGATCATTCTCCATTGGCCATTCGACATTTCACATATGCCAATTGAAGCGCGATGACGAGTCACCAAGCGTTAATGAGAACTGGAAAATGATCCGGTCGCTACCGCTCGCGGTTCTGACACGAAAATCAGGCGGGGAAACTATGAACAAAGAAGAACTTTTGCAAAGACAAGGTGAAGAAGGCGGAGCGCGACTGAAGTTCATTATCGTGGTGGTAGTATTCGCAGTCGTCATTTACACGGGTTATATGTATATCCCCGTCGCGTTCGATGCCTACTATTTCAAAGATGTAATGCAGAACAAGGTCGACGTAGCGGTCACGCAAGGTTACGAAGCTTCCTGGGTGAGAGACCAACTCGTAAAGAGCGGGCCCGAGTATCACGTTCCCTCAAACGCGATCATTACGCCGGCGCAAAAGGACAACCGCGTCGAGGTGCGCGTGCAGTTCACCCGCCCGATATCATTTCCCGGATATACCTACAACTACGATTTTGATTACACGGCCAAGAGCATGGCTTTCCTGACAATCAAATAGCAACCATGGGTCGCGATGTTTTCGCCGACTTAGGCTTAGATCATAGGTGCTCCGGCGACCTTCGATAACTTCATAGATGTAATCGATGATGCCGCAGCGCAATGACGGGCTGAAGTGATGCAACTTCACCCGCTAGTGACAAAAGAAGTGCCAAAAACTTGCGAGCGTGGCCCCACTGTGCAACAACGAGTGCTGTAATCACGAGGTTCAACGCCTGTTAGTAGCTTACGATAAAGAAACCATTGACACACGATAGGAATTGGAATATGGTACGCGCCACTTGCTGCACTTTTGGCTAGTTCTCTTGAGCCTATGCTCGATTGCACACTCGCTAGTTCAGCCTGGAGATAAGACCGGGGCGGTTGAAGTGCTCCGGAACAATGAGACGCCGATAAAAGCCTGAACGGACTTTGTCTACGTCAGAGGCAGTTCTCTCTCCTGTTCAGCTACGTTGACAGGACCAAACCGGAGGAATTCGTCATGGCTACACAATCTGATTCGAAGAACGTGCTCAACATCCGCGGAGCACTGGCAAAGCTTAAACCGGAAGATGCCAAGCGGCTTGCTGTCTATGTTGTGCGGGGCGATGAGATTATTGCCCGGGCGCCAGTCGATCAATCTGGCAACTTTCAAATTGGCGTTGACCGAGCTGCCATTACCGACCGTGCAGGTTTCCAGGTCGAAGCCGTTGTTGGTCCGGCGGCCATGGGAAAGAACTTGGATCCATCACGCAAGCTCCAGCGAATAGCGCTGGATCCGAAGGGCCTTGCCGCAGCAAAAGCTGAATTCGTAGTGCCGACGGACAAGCTCAAAATAACTGAAGAGGTGCTTAGGTTTTGGTGGCAGTGGTGCCGCAATTATTGCGTGAAGGGGGTGGTCTTAGGGCCTGACCATTGTCCTGTTCCCGGCGCGACAGTCACCGTGTCGAGTGTTCTGCACGCTTCGGGTGGCGGTTATACAGTCACTCCACAAAGCACCGTAACCGCTGACAGCACCGGACACTTCACGATTTGTTTCGATTGGTGCACATGGTGTGTAGGTTGGCCCTGTTGGCCGATTTGGTGGTTCTGCTGGCCGTGGTGGTGGGAGTGGGACATTCTGCACATTATTGAAAAGTTGGAGGTCACCATGCCGCCGCGCATTGGGCCAATCGGTCCCGGGCCGTTGGTGACGTTAGAAAATGTAGTGACCACGCCAAAATTCAGTTTTCCGCTTAAGCAACCGCTCCCTGCGGATCTTATGGTGGGTCAGGGATTCGCCGAAGCTCGTAAACCCGAAGAAAGGTTGGTCCCCGATCAGGCGCGAACTGATCTAATCAAGCGTAAGTTATCCGATCCTCGCATCCAGGCGATCTTCCCCTGGTGGTGGTGGTGCTGCGAGAATCCCAACATTATTTTCACCGTGAGACAGGGGCCGAACGTGATCGTGGACGAGCACCCGGCCACCGACACGCGCTGGTGTTTTCCTGACGGGAGCAACGTAACCCTTATCGGCAACCAGAACACGATCTCTGCATGTAGCGGCGATCCGCTTCCATCACAGGGTTTCGTCTGGACGCGCGTTGGCAATACCCTGGTCAACACAATCCTGGACGGCTACGCACAGGGTAGCGGGTCGGGCCATGATAGCGATATGGCCTTTACTGGTCGGCTTGATATTTTCGGAGGCTTCGCGCCCGGTTCGTCTGTCGCCTACTATCAGGTGAAGGGCGCCCCATGGACCGGCAATCCGTCGCGCGGTGGTACTGCCCCGGTCGGTGACGGCCCTCCGATTGCGGCTGACCTGTATAACTATGCGTTCATGCTGCATCCCGGTTTTGTCGTCACGGTCGAGCCCGTAAAGATGGGGCCATTCACCGACCCGGCCCATCCTGGACTGCCCAATCTTTACGCGACCGAGGAACATCGACACTTGGTTCCTACAACGTTGCTCCCGGCTTTCCCGGCGGGCACGTTCATGGCATGGGCGTATGGGGGCTTAAAGTTGAGCGTGCCGGCAGCCAGCCTTGTCAGTGGCGGGCTCGGGGCCGTTAGGCTAAGCGTCGCGGCCTTCGACGTTGCGTTTAATCTCCTCGGGTTGCCGGCGAATACCGACGACCATCTAACACTGGAAATCGATACCACACCGTTGACGGTCGCGCACATCAACAGCTTCGTGGCATTCGATATCGCCAATAATCCGGTGGCCTCTACCGGCTCAAGCGCGGATTGCCCGGCTTTCAATGTCGGGCCTGGGGGCTACGTGGTTCTCAACGTTAGCGTTCGCGACGACAATGGTCATCTTTGCGATTACCAACTTGTTCCTAATTTCGGTCATGGCTCGACCGGTGTAACCGTGCCCAACATTCGGGGATACAAGACGCCGACGCCGTTCGCGCCTGCGCCTGCGCCTGGCCCCTACACTGAGCCGGCCATTGCTCATGTGTTGGGGGATCCATCAACCGGCAAGGCGTTCGTGGGCGGGACAGAGAACATAAAGTTCACACCGACCGTAAACTGCTGTTACGATTTTAGGCTGGGCGTCGCCAAGCGCGTCACGACGGGCTACGGCTTCGTGGGCAGTTACACGGCAGACTTCTGGACTGCGACCATAAGAGTGTCGTAGGCCCCTGCCGATGAGTGCCCACGCGATGGAGTTCTACCGGCTAGTTCTTGGCATCTTGAGCGTGTGGCGCATCACACACTTGCTGCAGGCGGAAGACGGACCCTGGGACCTCATGGTTCGCTTCCGCCAAGCAGTGGGTGATGGCTTTGTCGGAAATCTTCTCGATTGCTTTCAGTGTTGCAGCCTTTGGGTGGCAGTGCCGTTCGCAGTTTTTCTGGCAGCAGGCTGGCGCCAGGGTATGCTGCTATGGCTGTCGTTTTCAGCGGGGGCGATTCTCCTTGAACGCGCCACCAACCACGGTCAGACACCGCCGCCGGCATCCTACTTTGAAAGTGAGTGACTAGAAATGTCCTGTTGCGGCCAGAAACGGGCGCAATTTCTCAATGCCCAGTACGGACGCCCGGCGTTCGACCATCAGAAACAAACGGAGTCTCCCGCAGTCCGCAAATCGGCTCCTGTGGCGGTGGTTTTTG
>QHXE01001050.1 GCA_003222835.1 Acidobacteriota bacterium
ACACCCCCGAAACAGCACGCTGGAAGCCTGCGCACCCGGGCTCATTCTTCGTATCTCTTAAACAAGAGCGCTGCGTTCGTGCCGCCAAAACCGAAGCTGTTCGACAGCGCATAATTCAAGTGAGCTTCGCGCGCCTGGTTCGGAACGTAATCGAGATCGCATTCAGGATCGGGCGTGACGTAGTTAATCGTCGGTGGCAGCATGTCACGATGAATTGCGAGCACTGAAAAGACTCCTTCAACTCCGCCCGCTGCGCCCAACAGATGGCCCGTCATCGATTTCGTCGCGCTAATCACAAGTTTGTAAGCGTGTTCACCAAAGGCTTTCTTGATCGCCATGGTTTCGAACTTGTCGTTGTAAGGCGTCGACGTACCATGGGCGTTGATATAACCGATCTCTTCCGGCGCGACCTTCGCGTCACCCAAGGCCTTTTGCATTACACGTACCGCACCTGAGCCGCTGGCGTCGGGCATAGTTATGTGGAAAGCGTCGCCGCTCATGCCATAGCCAACGACCTCAGCATAGATTCTGGCGCCCCGACGCCGAGCGAATTCCAACTCTTCGAGGATCAGAATGCCGGCGCCTTCACCGATTACAAAGCCGTCCCTATTCAAGTCGAAAGGCCTCGAGGCATGGACCGGATCGTCGTTGCGCGTTGAAAGAGCACGAAGCGCCGCGAATCCTGCAACGCTCATTGGCGTGATCGCCGACTCGGCGCCGCCGCAAATCATAGCGTCGGCGTCTCCCCGCTGAATGATCTTGAAACTGTCGCCAATCGCATGCGCGCCGGCAGAGCACGCGGTGGCGGTAGCTGAGTTAGGCCCCTTTGCGTTATGTCGAATGGAAACCTGGCCGGAAGCGAGGTTCACAATGGCCGAGGGAATGAAGAAAGGCGAGACGCGGCTTGGGCCGTCCTTTAAGAGTTTCTCGTGCTCGCGTTCGATGGCCCAGAAATCGCCAATGCCGCTGCTGATATAGGTTCCGACATTTTCGGCGACCTCATCGGTGATTTTCAGTCCGCTGTCATCCATCGCCTCTTGCGAGGCGGCGATGGCGTAATGAATGAACGCGCCCATCTTGCGCGCTTCTTTTTTTTCAATGTAGTCGAGCGGATCAAAATTCTTTACTTCACAGGCGAAGCGAGAGGCGAACTTTTCAGCGTCGAATTTCTTGATATAGTCCGCGCCGCTTCGGCCTTGGATCAGCGCGGACCAAGTGATCTCAACCGAGTTACCTACTGGCGTAACCAAGCCGAGACCTGTGACGACGACGCGACGATTCAAAATGAGAAATCCTCCCGTGACAGGCTCGAAGCGATCGCTGCGGCGGGCCGCCAACATCGAACG
>QHXE01001051.1 GCA_003222835.1 Acidobacteriota bacterium
ATTCGTACCGCCGACTTCGCGGCAATCGGCGACTTATCAACCACCGCGCGTTCCAGTATCGAATATTTATCAGCCGCCACCAGCTCCGCCTCCGAGCGTTTACCAGCCCCCACCCGCGCCGGTGAGCTACAGAGCTGGATCGAACACCGTAAGCGGCCTGGGAATTCCTGAGAAGTGGGCAGCCATTCTTCCCTATCTCCCTTTTTATTTGGCAATCGTCGTGGCTATTGTCGAACTGTTACTCGTACCACGCACCGAAACCCGCGTACGTTTTCATGCGGCGCAGGCGTTGGCGCTGCAAATTGGAATTACCGCGGTGAGCACCTTGCTCACAGTGGGCGGAGTTTTGTCAGGCAGATGGACCGGCACGGGCTTGTTCTCGGCGGCTACGGGTGTGTTTCTGATCATTTCTATGATCCGCGTTTGGAAGGGAAAACCTCATCACATTCCGTTGCTGGACGAACCCAGAAAGTGGCTCGATGAAAAGATCAAGCCCCGCAAATGAGTAAACAGGAAAACGGTGCAGGTCCGATTATTCACGACGTTTAGGCAGGAATCTGAGAGCGCGGCAAACGCGATTGCGTTGCTGAAACATCAAACAGCCTCTCCCGAACCCTGGCAGCAATCTCAAGATCAGAGGGCAAGTTAATGAAACATCGGATTCATCGCGCAAATTTGGCGACATTGCTTTTGACCGCGTCGATTCTCGCGCCTGCGCCACTAATCGTCGCTCAATCGCAGAGCACCGTAGCGCCAACTAAGATCGTCTATCACAAGAACAAATATTCTCCGGAAGATGACGTGAAGCTTGGACGTCAGGCGGCGGCCCAGGCAGAAAGGCAGTTGCCGCTTCTGCGTGATCGAGAGGTAAACGATTATCTCGAGACTCTCGGACAAAGATTAGTGGCCGCGATCCCTGAAGAGTTTCAGCATCCTGAGTTCCGATATTATTTCCGGGCGGTGGAAGATCGTCAGATAAATGCTTTCGCGCTTCCCGGCGGGCCGATGTACGTTAATACCGGGACGATTCTGGCAGCCCGCAGCGAAGGCGAACTGGCAGGAGTAATGGCCCACGAACTGAGCCACGTCGCATTGCGTCACGGCACGGCTCAAGCGACAAAGGCCCAGAAATACAGCATTCTGGCGCTGATGGCGGGCGTGACCGGAGCGGTCGTGGGCGGTCCCGGCCTGGGCCAGCTTGCCGAGAGCCCTTTCGGACTCTACCTTTTGAAGTACAGTCGCGAGTATGAAACAGAAGCTGATCTGCTCGGAGCGCGAATCATGTCAAGGGCCGGCTATGACCCGCGCGACCTCGCCAACATGTTCCGCATAATTGAAGCGCAGGGTGGTGGTGGCGGAGGTTTCCTCAGCGATCATCCGAGTCCAAAGGATCGCTATGCGCGCATCAACCAAGAAGCGCAGAGCTTGAAGGTCACGAATCCGATTACCGACAACACGGAGTTTCATCGGATCCAGGAGGGTCTGCGCGGCTATCGTTATTCGACATCGAACCAGCGCGGCGGCAATCGTTATCCTTCGCAGGGGGGCAATTACCCGTCGACGGCGCCAGGCGGCCGGGTCGAATCTCCATCATCGCAATATCGTAGTTACTCGGAATTCGGCGTAGTTCGTCTGAGCGTTCCCACTAACTGGCAAGAGCAGCGCGATCAGAGCTCTGTTTGGTTTGGGCCCGCGGCCGGCTCCGGTTCGATGAACGGTAACTCTGTTTATACGCACGGCGTAAGTGTTGGCACGTATCAGGCGCGCAACCGAAGCTTGCAGCAAGCGACTGACGAATTCATCAGGACGAACCAATCTGGCCGGACGAAACGCGGAGTCGATCAGCTTGACGAACCGCAATGAGACCACCGGCCGTACGGAAATAATCGATGTCGTAACTACACAATTGCGCAACGGCGACTTGCTCTACTTCATCTCGGTTGCGCCGGAGAATGATTACACCACTTACCAGCGTGTCTTCCAAAACATTCTGCGCTCAATTGAATTCAACGACTGAGGTTGCCTTGACAGCGATGTTTCCGCTCCCTATAGTTTCTAACTTCGCGCCTGACGAGGTTTTAAGCGCCAGGGAAAGACTAACGGAGTTACAGAAATGCCAAATCATAAATCAGCAGAGAAACGGGTGCGGCAGAGCGAGCGCCGCCGTTTAGTAAATCGCAGCAATCGGGCTCGCTTGCGTACTTCAATCAAGCAGCTTCGCGCGGCCCTCAGCGGTGGCGACGCGAAAGAGGCGGGCTCGTTATTGCCTAAGACCGTTTCCGAGATCGACAAAGCCGTGCAGAAAGGCGTGCTGCATCGTAATGCTGCCGGAAGACATAAGGCGCGGCTGACGGCTCGAGTTAATCAGGCAGCCGCGAAGTAAGAGTCAGAACCGCCTG
>QHXE01001052.1 GCA_003222835.1 Acidobacteriota bacterium
GATTACCGGCGATCTCGCGCGCGGCGATTGGCGACGGCTGTGGTCTCTGCTCGTGAGCGGTTTGGTTTGCGGTGTGCTCTGGGAGTTTTGGAATTACTGGTCGCTGTCCAAGTGGACTTACACGGTTCCTTACTTCGGCAATGTCAAAGTTTTTGAAATGCCGGTGCTGGGTTACCTTGGCTTTCCACCATTCGCGGTCGAATGCTGGGTGATCTATGTTTTCTGTCGATCGTTGTTGACGGCGAGACCTGCTGAAGACTCGAACTCAATCTGGACATAAACGAAGAACTGAGAATTAGTCACGTATGATTCAACGCAAAGGGGCGCAAAGGGTTTTCGCAAAGGGACGCAGAGGAGAACTTCTTTGCGTTCCTGTGCGAAATCCTCGGCGTCCTTTGCGTTTCAAACCCTGAGCCATAAGGAGCAGCTTTAGTCTTGACGCCGAAATTTCTCGGCTAAATTAAGCGAAAAATGATAACGTTGCCCGCTCATGAAGATCGTTAGGTTCATTCCCGCGTTGCTTGGTATGGTTCTCATGATAAGTCAGGGAGCCTCGCAAGAAAAACCGCGGCCACGCGCTCGTGAGGCAGGCGTCATCGTTGGCGTTCTTCAGCCTGGGGCGTTGAATGCCATCACCGATGTTGGCGGAGTCGCCATCGGTCACACGACGTTGATTCGTGGCGACAATGTGCGGACAGGAGTCACCGCGATTCTGCCGCACAACGGAAATCTTTTCCGTGAGAAGGTTCCGGGCGCGGTTTTCATCGGCAACGCGTTCGGTAAACTTGCCGGCTCGACCCAAGTCAACGAACTCGGCGAGATCGAAACTCCAATCATGCTCACTTCGACGCTGAACGTCCCGCGCGTCGCCGATGCATTGATTGATTACATGCTCGGGTTGCCGGGAAATGAAGACGTGCAATCGATCAATCCACTGGTCGGCGAAACAAACGACGGCTATCTGAACGATATTCAAGGAAGACACGTTGGCCGCGAGGAAGTGTTTGCCGCGATCAAGAATGCGCGTGGCGGGCCGGTCGAAGAAGGCGTCGTCGGCGCGGGCACAGGTACGGTGGCGTTTGGCTTCAAAGGAGGCATCGGAACCTCTTCGCGTAAGCTGCCCGCGTCGCTTGGAGGTTACACCGTCGGGGTGCTCGTGCAGACTAATTTCGGCGGCATTTTGACGATTAACGGCGCGCCAGTCGGGCGCGAATTGGGCCGGTATTATTTGAAAGAACAACTAAGCAGCAAAGACTTCAGGTCGAAGGGTTCGACAAACTTAAGTTTGTCGAACAGCCCCGATGGTTCGGTAATCATAGTCATCGCCACCGATGCGCCAATCGATCACCGCAACCTGCAACGTTTGGCCGCGCGTTCAATGATGGGCCTGGCACGAACAGGCGCGGCCGGGAACTGCGAATACGAACCGCCGCCGACAACCGCGGCTCGAAGTCAAACGTAATCCTGCTTTCAAATGATGGCATGTCACCGATTTTCCTCGCGGTGATCGAGGCAACCGAGGAAGCAATCTACAACTCGCTCTTTCGCGCCACCACGACGGTCGGGCGCGGTCACACAGTCGATGCGCTGCCAATCGACCGCACCTTAGAAATTCTGCGCCGTCACGGTTCTATCGGTCGCTAAGCGACAATCCGGGATTCATACCTCCTCTGCCGCGATCGAGGAGCGAACTCAACGATCTCAGATCTGAAATCGGAAATTGGCATTTTGAAATCACAATTGTTTGACAGGCGATCAGCGAGTCACTAGAATACGCCCCACTCAAACAACTGGAGGACAATCGAGTGGAGGTTAAGATAAAGATCAACCGGAAGAGTGTCGAGTCGATGACTAGCCAGTTAACCGATCAGCTTCGAGATCTGATCGGCACTGGCAAACTGGCAATCGGCAGCATGCTACCGAGCGAACGGACTCTGGCGAATTCGCTGGGCGTCGCCCGAAACGTCGTACGCGGAAGTTATGAATATCTGGAAAAAGGCGGATTCGTTCAGCGTGAGGGAAGGAAGGGACGCCGCGTGCGCGCGAAGACTGCGAAAAGGAAAGGCGCTTCCCCCAAAGCTGCCAAGAAAGCGGCGAAGAAGCGATAGTGAGAAGTTGGGATACTCACGGCACCCATTCCATCTGAAAGTGCGTTCCAGTCTCGCTGGTGCGCACGAATCCCAGGCGTTCGAGCAGAGTGACTGCGCGATTGAATCTGATCACCTGCAATCGCAGCGGCTTGCTCACACCTTTTGCTTCGTCCTGAAGTCGGCGAATCAGGAACGTTCCGATGCCTGCGTGGCGATTTTCGGACAGCAAAGCAATGTCTACACAGCGAATTTCGTCTTCCCGCCGTTCGATTGACAGGTGGCCGGCGGGCTTACCATCCAACAAAACTATTTCATCGGTAGCGTTCTGGTAATCATTCTCGTAAAAGCGCTGCTGCGCTTCGTACTGCATTTCCAGAAACTCGCTGATTCGCTCCTCGCTCCAACCCAGGCCGAGCAAGTCGTCACCGCGGCTGCTTTTGTATAGTTTAAGAAGGAAGTCTTCGTCTTCTGGTGTAACCCCTCGGAAGCTGATCGAGGATCCAAGTGTCGCTTCGCTCATGACCGCTGATTCTAATCGAACCCGTTACCGAACCGCGAGCAGTAGCGACCGGCCTCTGGGTACGCAGTCGTCCCGACTGCTTGTGTGGCAGCATGCTAAAGCTAGGGCAGTCGGGACGACTGCGTACCCAGGCCGGTCGCTCCCGCTCTCGGTTCTGAAACGGCCCAACTTGACCGTGGGGCTCTCGGCGCGTCATCCTAGGCGAGATTCAAAACTCTAATGGAGCTTACTAATCGTGAACCACTTCGATTCGACGAACAATATATCGTTGCAGTTCGGCCATCGCGGAAAAGTGGCAATCTTTATCGACGGAAACAATCTCTTTCACGCAGCGCGATTTCACAACATCGATATCGACTACAACAAACTGCTGCGGGTGCTGCTGGGTGATGGCCGTTTATTTCGGGCTTTCTTTTATACGGGCGTAGACGCGGGCGCTGAACGCCAGCAAGGTTTTCTGCT
>QHXE01000494.1 GCA_003222835.1 Acidobacteriota bacterium
TCGCCTTGCGGGTCAGCGATGGAAGACCACAAGGCGAGCCCGAACTGATTAAAGCGGATATCGGACAACTGTATGAACTGGGACTCACGACATCTGGGTCGCTGTAGTCTTCTAGAAACGCGGCGCGAACTCAGATGTCAAGATCGGGTCTTTCGATTTCAGCACAGGAGAAGTCTTGTCGCACCCGACGGACCTCTTGCTACAGGACTTCGCCGCATCGAACAGGTCTCCCGATTGGTCGCCCGACGGAAAGTCTCTCGCCTACGTTGTCGAGCACGGCCCACGCGCCGGCGAGTTTAGCCTGGCCATCCGTTCTTTGGAGACAGATCAAGTCCGGGAGCTCCGGCCACAACTGGTCGTGTGGATTGGCTTCGTTGGGCGCCGGACGGCAGGTCCTTCGTGGTCTCGGCCAGCGACCTCAAAGGTGTGTCCGGTCTGTGGCGGATCGACCGTACAACCGCCGAGGTGTCAGCCATCGCGCCTGGCCATGTCTTCGCCGGTGACTTGGATTTTAACGGCTGGTCGCCCGACGCGCGGAAAATCTATTACCATCAGATGCGGACGCGTTCGGGCGATCAGGTTCTCGTTCTGTTCGAACGGGACATTGCGTCGGGTTTGGAGCGAGAGATTTACCAAGCGGGACCGTGGTTTGTAGCGAGCCTGTCGGCTGATGGCAAGAACCTCTACTATCGACAGGGCAAGGCCTATGTATCCGAACCGTCTGGCTTACCGGCGGCCTTGATCGAACGAGACCTGGCGTCGGGAGTTGAGAGGGAACTGATCCGAGGGAATCTCGGAGGTGTGGCGCTTTCACCCGATGGACGATACCTCGCAACGAGCAATGTCGATCTAGCGACGAAGTCCCAATCGATCATGCTCGTCCCAGTTGCCGGCGGTGAACCTCGTGTTTTGATGCGAGTCGCTCTGCCCCAGTCAGTAATCGACCGCTGGATGCTCGCGAAGAATCTTAATCAACTGAACATGTTGAGAATTCTCTGGGCGCCGGACAGTCGCTCGCTTGTGGTCGAACACACTCAGGCCAAGCCGGAACAGTGGTGGGTGCCCGTGGACGGCCGCGAGCCTGCGAAGCGTGTCAGCCTCGGCGTAAACCTCTGGAATGTTCGCGTGCATCCGGACGGCCGACGAATTGCAATAGCCGAGCAGCAAGCGCGACGAGCGGATGACGTGTGGGTGCTCGAGAACTTCTTGCCGAAGGCGGCAAGGAAAACAACAGCATCACGGCGATAACTAGATAACGAAACGGTTGGTGCTTTTCTAAACCAGTTCCTTTTCTAACCCGGTTCAAGGCCCCGCAGGTCGTAAGCCCGCGGGGCTTTGAAATTGAAGCTTGAAATTACAGTTCAAGCCTTCGGATGCGCCTTGTCGTAGACCTCGATCAGTTTTTCCATCGAAACGTGGGTGTAGATTTGCGTCGTCGAGAGACGCGCGTGGCCGAGCAACTCCTGGATGTCGCGAAGATCGGCGCCGCTGTCTAGAAGATGCGTGGCGAATGAATGACGCAAGGCGTGCGGGCTGATGTCGTGAATGCCGGCGCAGAGGCGAATATACTTTTCTACCAGCCTGCCGACGGAACGCGTGGTCATGCGCGTGCCTTGATAATTCAGGATCAAGGGCTGAGCGTCACGCTTTGTGACTGGCGCGTTCATCAGGAAGTTTTCACGCACCGCAAGATAATCCTTTAACGCTTTAAGTGCCGGATCACCGAAGGGCACGATGCGCTCCTTGCCGCGTTTGCCCATCACCCGCAGCAATTTGTTCTTGAAATCGATGTCGCGAAGATTCAACGAGACTAATTCTGAGACGCGTATTCCGGTCGCGTAAAGCAGCTCCAGGATCGCTCGGTCACGCTTGCCGAAATCAGTTTCTGTATCAGGTGTCTCGATAAAACGAATAGCATCTTCGATGGAAAGATGGACCGGCAGCTTTTTCTCCTTGCGCGGCGTGGCGACCAGCTTTGCCGGATTCAATTCAATCACACCCTCGCGCACGAGGAACTGAAAGAAAGTGCGCAGCGCGGCGAGCTTTCTGGCGATCGAAGTTTTTTTCTTGTGTTCTGAATGAAGCGACGAGAGCCATTCCCGAATCGTCAGGTGATCGATTTGACTGATGTCCGCTTGACTTCGCTCGGCTGCCCGCGATTGTTTATTGCCAGGATCCCCCGCTTTCGGCGGAAGCAAATAATCAATGAATTGCCTGAGATCGCTTTCGTAATTACGAAGAGTATGCGCGCTGACGTTGCGTTCGTAGCGCAGATGGTCGAGGAATGGAGTACAAAGTTGATCGAACATGCAGCGAGGGGGGCAGGTTTTAAGTTCCGTACTATCGCAATCGGAAGCGACGTCCTCAAAGTCAGGGCTACTTTACACCCGATCGCGGGTTTTGACTACAAATCCCTTGCGCGCACGCACGCGCGCGTTTGGGCGCGTCTTTACGCTCACGGCAATAACGTGGTGGTGACCGTCCCACTTGTCCGCGGCTGGGTAGTAGCTCAAAATATATTGCTGCGCCATGTCCGCGGCGATTTGCGCAAAGGCATTATCAAGATCCTCCACCGACCTGGGAATGTAAGCCGCGCCGCCAGTCTGGGAAGCAAACTCCTCCATGCGTCGCTCGGCTGCGAGGGCTCGCACATTGGCATTGTCATAGAGTCCGGTCTGCACGACATAAATCTGACAATCGTCGGCGAGCGCGCGTTGCATCGTCGTGTCAAAATCCGCGCGGCTGGTCGTGTCCTCGCCGTCCGAAACGATCACAATGATCCGCCGACCCGGGTATGGCTTCAGGTACGCGCCGCCTTGGATGATGGCGTCGAACAGCGATGTAGCACCCTCCGGTTTGCCGAAACTTGCAATCGTCGATTCCAACCGCCGCGCGTCGTTGGTCAATGGTTCAGCAAGCGTCACGTCAGTCGAAACCGAGAAAACAGCCGCCTGGTCGACCGGCCGCAGCACATTGCGAAAGAAGCGAATGGCGGCGCGCTTTTCAAACTCTCGGAATTCGCTTAAGCTGCCGCTGTTATCGAACAGCATCGCCATCCGTACCGGGGTCTCGGCGCGGCTAAGATCGCTGATGACATTAGGTTGTCCGTCGATGCGCAGCTCGAAGTCTTCCAGCTTGAGATTCGTAACTGCGACGCCGCGCGCATCGACGACCGTTGCCGGGACCGGAACCAGATACGAGGCGATGCGCACGACGTCTTCTTGATCGCCGGGGGTGGTTTGACCGGTATCAGTTTTTGGCGAGGGGCGATTGTTGTTAGTTGATTTCGATGTCTGACGTGAAGACGCGTTGTTGTTCGTGTTTGAGTTAGTAGTTGTTTTCTGTCGGCCAGATTGGGAAAGCGAAGACGTCGATAGGGTCAGTTCTACGACGAGGATCAGAAATAATGACAGCCAAAGAGCCGCCCACGAACGAACAGGAAATAAACAAGACCTAGTTCGGACGTCTTCGTGAAAATTTCGCGCGATTCCTTGAATCGTCTTGCTTTTCTTCATGTTTAGGGAGTGGTCGCCAAACTTTCGTTTGGTTTTTGGGTAGATGCACACGCCGTTGAAAAGCCGTGGAGTTTTTTTGATATCCACTCGTCCCATTCTTCCAGGGCCAGCTTAACTTGCAGCAAATGCCGGTCACGCTTGCGCTTCACGCTGCGAGCTTGATCCGCCTCGAGCGGTTCCAACAGCGCAAACGTAATGTTGACTGGTTGGTAGTTCTTTGTCTGCGCACTGGAGACATATCGCGCCAATGCGCCGATCGCACTGCGTGGCGGCGCAATCAAAAGTTCTTCACCTCTCAAAAAACGCGCGGCGTTCAAACCGGCCAACCAACCCATCGCCACCGATTCAACGTAGCCTTCGACGCCGGTAATTTGTCCGGCAAAGAAGATATTTTGATGCTCGCGCATCTGCATGGTTGCCGCGAGGACGCGCGGAGCGTTGATATAAGTGTTGCGATGAATCTGGCCGAATTGCAGAAACTCTGCGCGCTCGAGTCCGGGAATCAGACGCAGCACACGCGCCTGCTCGCCATAACGCAGATGATTCTGAAAGCCGACCAGACTATAAGCGTCGGCCATCAGATTTTCCTGTCTTAATTGCACGGCCGCATAAGGTTCGTTTCCAATGCGAGGATCGATCAAGCCGACCGGCTTCATTGGTCCGAATCGCAATGTGTCCACGCCGCGACGAGCAAGCTCTTCAATAGGTAAGCAAGCTTCGAACCAACGTGTCTCTTCAAAGCGCTGCAAAGGGACGCTGCCGGCCTCGATCAGCGCCTGGTAAAAGCTTGCGTATTGATCTGGATCGAAAGGGCAGTTGAGGTAATCGTCGCCGCCTTTGCCGTAGCGGGCCGCGCGAAAAGCGATTGCGTGATCGACTGAATCCGCGGCCACGATCGGCGCGATCGCGTCATAAAAGTAAAGTTGATCGTCACCAGTGAGTTTCATAACTTCCAGCGTCAACGCGTCGGAAGTCAGCGGACCAGTGGCGACGATCGAAATAACGTCAGCAGGAATTGTCGTAACTTCCTCGCGCACGATCTCGATCTTCGGATGTGATTCGATTTGCTGTGTTATGAACTCAGCGAATTGTTGACGATCGACCGCGAGCGCAGCGCCCGCCGGCACGCGCGTTGCCGCGGCGGCCTCCATTACGAGCGAGCCACCGCGCCGCAATTCTTCTTTCAAAAGATTCGACGCGGTGCCAGGCTCGTCCGATTTCAAAGAGTTCGAGCAGACTATCTCTGCGAGTCTATCCGTGCGATGCGCCGGTGTCTGTTTAAGCGGGCGCATTTCATACAAGCGCACGCGTGCCCCCGCATTTGCTGCTTGCCACGCGGCCTCAACGCCGGCTAGTCCGCCTCCGATGACTATGATTTCATTCATGAGCAAACTTGGACTGAGGCATCGTCGCCGCGCATTGCCGCCCGACTCCAAAGTTCCGGCAGGCTGCTGAAAAGTCCCCTCTCCCTTTGGGAGAGGGTTAAGTGACGGCCTGCGTTAGAAAGCAAGCCCCAAATATTTATTTAATAACCTTGCCTCTCCCAAGGGCGAGGGAGTTTTTCAACAGTCTTACTAGCGCCGTTTTTTTCTGCGTTCGGCTTTTTGGTGCGCATCCTTCATTATCTGCGCGACTCGATCGGCTTTCGACTGCGGGGTAGTGCTTCGCTCTTTCTGTTCGGTCATTTCCTCATGATGCTTTTCAAATTCAAACCGGCTCACGCGCGGCGGCGTAATTCTAACGTTCTCAAGGTTGCGTCGCTGCTCTCTCATCGGTCGTTCTTTCATGATAAGTTCCCCTTTCTCTTGTAGCATAGACTTTAGTCGGTGATTCATCCTCCCTAACTTACCAATCACGACTAGAATTTATGTTACTTGCTTGACACCTAAAACAGGCCCTCCGTATAGTTCAGATGCCTAGCCGGCTTAGCTCAGTTGGTAGAGCGTGCGATTCGTAATCGCAAGGTCATCGGTTCGACTCCGATAGCCGGCTCCAATCGAACTCCAATCACTAACGAGATCCAAATCGAGCTTTTGTACCGCGATCCTTCCTCTCCATCTTATACCGTTTGACGGCAACGTTGACAGCAGCCGACTCGAAGTGAGCCGAACTCTGCCCTGCCGAAGTACCATCCGCAGGTGAAAGGCGAGGATGATTAGTGCCCGGCAGTCTAAGTAGTCATGTTTCGCGCCGTTGGCTTCGAAAGGATGTGCAATCGATCAATTCTTGAAACAGTTCATCGAAGAAAGGTGGGCAGACTGCGAACGAAGCGGCGTGCCTTCCACTTGCCGCTCATTCGTCTCTTCGATTCTGGTGTTGAGGAACAACAGAAGCAGAGCGATTATTTAGCTGCTCCTCCGCCGCGAGTATTTATTCAACTCTGCCAGCAACCCGGCGGCTGCGGGCGGCGACGCGACAGAACCCATGACAATATCTTTATTGGACATTGCCGTGCTGTACAGATCCTTGTTCGCGTCATCGTCAGGCCTCAGGGTCGCACCCTCTAACGAAACGCCGGCGAACAATCCGCGCGCGCGCGAATAAGTCAGCAGTTGGGCGTGCATCTGAGCATCCGTGGCGGCGGACGCCGTGCGGCCCACAGGACCAGCGGTCGCAGACGCATCGGCGCCGATGGTGAATTTACTCGAGAGCAGCTTAGGGATAGCACCTTCATTCATCACCAGCATGACCACGTCCGTTTCAGAACCGCCGATCTGGAAGCCAACACTGCCGCCTTCAACCTTAACGCCGGCGGGCGCCGACCAACCTCCGCCTGATTTGCGGCAGACAATGAAACCTCGGCCGTACTTGGCCCCCACGATGAAGGCGCCTTTCTTAACGCCCGGAATCACCACGACGCAAGCGGCCTTGGCGAGCAAATCCTGCGGGATACCTTTGTCAGGTGTACCCATTATTTCTCCCAAAACTCTGGCCGAAGCATCCAGGCGCTTTTCCGTGTCAGTGGCAGGCGATGAACTACCGAGAGTCCTGGCCAATACTGGTCCGGAAATGACCGCGGATGCGAATGAAAGGATCATGCTTAGCAGCAACCATTTTTTGAGAAGCACAGTAAGAACCTCCTTAAGACGAGTAGCTTCAGTTTTAGGGGATTAACGCCAGGGGGTGCTAAGGGAATCTTACTCTCGCTCAGCGAACAGTCAAGCGATGCTGGCACTGCTGTCAGTCTCGGATGAAAAGTCCAAAGAGAGTCAGCGACAGATCCTCGTTGGAGTCTGTCGGAAAACCGCGTAGCGGTGAAATGTTTATGGAACACCGGACTGGATTGAGATCGGAAGCTCCTTTAGGAGCGCAACCGAATACGTTTCGCCCATAAATGGGCTTTGCAGTGGCGGCGCATGCCCAG
>QHXE01001045.1 GCA_003222835.1 Acidobacteriota bacterium
ATCGAATTTTTTCTTACGACTGGTCAACCGACGGCAAGTGGCTAGCGCTCTCGCGTGGACCAGAGCAGCGTGACGTTGTCTTGATGAGTGACTTGAAATGAGCGCGATGATCGCCCTCGGCACAAAACTCGGCCGTTACGAAATCCGCGCGAAGATTGGCGAGGGCGGAATGGGCCGGATGGTTGAAGATTTAAGATGAAACGCTGCCCCCAATGCAATCGCGTTGAGACGGATAACGCGCTAGTGTTCTGTCGCGTTGACGGCACGTCGTTAGTTACTGATTCAGGTTCGGTCAGTGGGGATGATGCCACCGTGCAGTTTGGTTCTTCGCCCATGGCGACTGAAGCAGGCCCGAGCGCCCTGCCGCACCACGCTACGGATGCAGGGGTGGGCCGCGCCACTGGGCCAACGACGGTGCTCGA
>QHXE01000495.1 GCA_003222835.1 Acidobacteriota bacterium
GACGGCCGGGATATCCGATCGCTTCACATTCAATTTATCTATTCCCCAAAGTTTCTCTTCATCGGCGGTCATTTTGCGGCGATGGCCCTCGGCAACATCGGCGACCAGCATCATGTAGGGACTGTCCTGGTCCAAATCGAACCATTCAGCTACCTGCTCTCTGAGGACGCTGGGCGCGAAAGGCCGAAAGCTTTCGCGATGCTTGATCTTGAGATTCATGATCGATTGCATTGCAGGCGAACGAGGATCGCCAATGATGCTGCGCGCTCCCAGGGCGCGCGGGCCAAACTCCATTCTTCCCTGATGCAGACCTATTATTTTCCCGTCAGCCAGGAGTTCCGCGACTACTTCCGGCAATTGCTCGCGCGAGTATTTCGTGTACGGTAGATTTCTCGTCTTTAGAAATTGTTCGATCTCTTCGATAGAGTCTTGTGGCCCGAGATAAGCTCCCTTCATTCCATCCTCGTAAGGTGGCAAACCGTTGTCGCTTCGATCGTGTCTTGACCGCCAGGTTCCTGTTTTTTCCGGACTCACTCGTCTATTGCCGAGATAACGATGCCAGATTGCCAGAGCAATGCCTAACGCTCCGCCGGCGTCACCGGCCGCCGGTTGAATCCAAATGTCCTCGAAGGGTCCTTCGCGCATGATGCGGCCGTTTGCGACGCAGTTGAGCGCGACGCCGCCGGCCATGCAGAGCCGCTTCATGCTCGTTTCCTTGTGAACATGCCCGACCATCTTGAGCATGACTTCCTCTGTGATTGCCTGTACGCTGCGCGCCAGATCCATCTCACGCTGCGTTACTTTTGATTCCGGCTTGCGTGGGCGACCTTTGAAGAGACGGTCGAAAGAGCCGTTAGTCATCCGCAGGCCCTGCGAATAGCTGAAGTACTCATGGTTCATGCGAATGCTGCCGTCTTCGCGCACCTCGGCAAGGTTGTCCTTGATCAACGAGACGTATTTCGGTTCGCCATAGGGCGCCAGACCCATCACTTTGTATTCGCCACTATTGACTTTGAATCCGGTGTAGTAAGTGAACGCGCTGTAGAGCAATCCCAAGCTGTCGGGAAAACGCAATTCTTTCAGCAAAGTAATTTCGTTGCCACGGCCTATTCCAATCGAACTCGTCGCCCATTCGCCGACACCGTCGATCGTCAGAATTGCTGCTTCTTCAAAAGGTGAAGGATAAAAGGCGCTAGCGGCATGGCTCTCGTGATGATCTCCGAAGAGCAGTTTCCACGCGAACTTCTTTCCTGCTTTCTTCGCGCGTCTTTCGCCATCGATACCGTTTGCTTTGGCGAGTTCCGTGCGGATGAGATCCGGCATCCACAGTTTTTCTTTCATCCACAACGGCATCGCCTTCAGGAACGAACTGAATCCCGAAGGCGCGTAGTCGAGATAAGTTTCCAGCAGCCGATCGAATTTCAGCAATGGCTTGTCGTAAAAGCCGACATAGTCCAGTTGGTCGGCGGTGATGCCGGCTTCTTTAAGACAGTAACGAGCCGCATGCAGCGGGAAATTGTGATCGTGTTTGACGCGAGTGAAGCGCTCTTCCTGAGCAGCGGCTACAATCTCTCCGTCGACCACGAGACACGCGGCCGAGTCATGATAAAACGCAGAGATGCCCAGAATGTTTGACACCGAAGTGAGTTGTTAGAAAAGTGTATAGATGAACGGCGCAATCGCCGAACTCTTTGCCAGCACCAGTAAGAGACCAAAAATTACCAGCGTGATGATGATCGGCGCCAGCCAAAACTTTTTGTTCTGTTTCATGAACTCCCAGAGTTCGCTTACTACTTGTGCTTTCGACATTAGGTAACTCCTAAAACATTTTCTCATAATGGCGGGGATTTCTCTGCCGCTCCGAGTAAGGCTGCCAATAAGAATCGCTTGGGTCAGCGCGACGATGCAGCGGATCCCAGCCGAACAAGCGTTTGATAAAGCCGATAGGCGTAACTACGAAGAAGAAGACGAAAGCCAGAACGATTCGGGTCGTAACGAACGAGAGGGCTTCCGCCAACGCCATCCATGCTTTGTTGGGCACAACGAGAGCCCGTGGAAGCAGCATGGCCAGGATGACAAGCACGGCGCCAATAGGCAGAGCAACATGCGACAAGCTCGTAAACTTTCCGCGATAGATCCACCAAGCGCTTAGCAGGATCAGAACGCCGCCGACCACGAAGCCGAATTCACGCTCGGTTCGCAGAGACCTCTTCTTAGTTGAATTCAAGATTCTCCTCGTACCAATTAATTGTTTGCTGCAATCCGTCCTCCAGAGGAGTCTGGGCTCGAAAGCCAAACCTTTCAAACGCGCGCGAGGTGTCGAGCTGACGACGCGGTTGCCCGTCGGGCCGGTTCGTTTCCCATCTTATGTCGCCATGAAAATTTGTCAGCCGTGCAATTGTTTCAACTAGATCTTTGATGGTTATTTCGCGGGCATTGCCGAGGTTCACCGGGTCGCTTTCGTTATAAAGAGCGGCGGCTTTGACGATTCCTTCGGCACAATCCTCGACAAAGAGAAATTCGCGCGACGCATTGCCGGAACCCCACACCTCGATCAAGTCGGAAGCTTTACGGCGCGCCTCGAGACACTTACGAATCAACGCCGGAATGACGTGCGAAGTTTCCGCGTCAAACTTATCGCCTGGACCGTAAAGGTTCGCCGGCAAAAGAAAGATTGAATTGAAGCCGTACTGTTGCCGATAAGCTTGCGACTGTACCAGCATCATCTTTTTCGCCAGTCCGTAAGGAGCATTCGTCTCTTCGGGATAACCGTTCCAAAGATCGTCTTCTTTGAAAGGCACCGGCGTAAACTTAGGGTAAGCGCACACAGTGCCGACCGCGACGAATTTCTTCACCCCACGCAGCCGAGCGTGTTCCATGAGCTGAGCGCCAAGCATTAGGTTGTGGTAGAAAAACTGTCCCGGATTCTTCTGGTTGTGACCGATGCCGCCCACTACAGCCGCCAGATGAATAATTAGTTCGGGCCGCGAGTCGTCGAGCATTCGCAGAATATCGGCCTTTTCAATCAAGTTATAGTCGCGGCTGCGCGGCACGAAGACCTCAACGCCTTCATAGTGCTTTAGCTTGTCAGTGACGAACCGCCCGAGAAAGCCCGCGCCTCCGGTCACAGTTATTCGTTTGTACGGGAATGTTTCGTTCATGTTTTACCCCCTCTCCCCCTTGGGAGAGGGTCGGGGTGAGGGCCTAGCGATGCTCCAATCCTTCCTTCGTTTCCTCGCGCGCGGAGCAAACAGAGCCCTCAAAAAAAAGCGCGAGGAGCTTATGCTTATCTCGCAGCAACGCCCTCACCCTGGCCCTCTCCCAAAGGGAGAGGGAGGGTCAGCGAAATTCGCTGACCACTGTTCTTGATCGAGCGCTGCGCCGCTTCCAGCAAACGCACCACGCGGAGGCCTGCGGCGCCGTCTGTCAAGGGCCGCCGCGTTGCGTTAATAGAATCCACGAACTCTGCGACGACATAATGCAGTGCTTCAGTTGCGTCCAATTTCGGCGCCCACACATCGCCGGTGCGATAGCTTACCAGCGTTTGATAATCGGCTTCTCGGTCGCCCACGCGGTTTGTCGTTACGCCCTTGTCATAGACGCGTACCTTCTCCGTCGGTTCGATATCATCGTAAAGAATCATCTTGCGCGTGCCGGCGATTAATGTGCGGCGAATCTTGGCCGGCGCCAGCCAATTAAAATGAAAGTGAGCGATGAAATCATCTGAAAAGTGCAGCATTAGATAAGCGATGTTCTCAATCCCTCGCTCTATGTGGCAACTGCCGAGCGCGCTTACGGCGTCCGGGTGCCGCTCGATCAAATGATCCATGATCGAAAGATCGTGCGGCGCCAGATCCCACAGCACGTTGATATCGCGCTGAAACAGGCCCAGGTTGATGCGTACGGAATCGAAGTAAAGCAACTCGCCCAGGTCGCCGCTGCTGACGATCTCCTTCATCTTGCGCACGGCGCCGGTGTAAACAAACGTGTGATCGACCATCAACGTGCGGCCATTGCGTTCCGCCAGATCGATTAGTTCTTCTGCTTCGCACGTAGTAGTGGTCAGCGGCTTTTCCACCAGCACGTGTTTGCCCGCGAGCAGCGCCTCCTTCGCAATTTGAAAGTGCGTAGCTACCGGGGTGACGACCGCAAGCGCATCGAGAGCGGGATCAGCGAGAAGCTTTCGGTAATCCCTCGTGCTCTGCACCGACGGATAACGCCGCGCCATCGCCGTCAGACGCGGTTCGTCCATGTCACAGATCCAGCGCAACTCTGCTGCTTCATTCTCCGCGAAATTCCGCAGCAGGTTTGGCCCCCAATAGCCGCAGCCAACAACTCCAATCGTAGTTGCGCTCATAAAACTTCCCCAAAGAATAGCGGCCAATTAAGAAAAAGTGAAAGTTCAATCAGACACCCGACCGTTAGGGAGGTGCAAAGGCGGGAGTTCAATCAGAAACCTGACCGTTAGGGAGGGTGCAAGGGCGGGATTTAAGAGTAAAGTTCAATCCGCAACCGCACGCGCCGGATTTCCGGCAACGGTTGCTCCCGGGGGCACATCTGCCGTCACGACCGCGCCCGCTCCGACAATCGCGCGCTCACCAATCGTCACGCCGCAAAGCAGGGTCGCTCCGCTGCCAATGCTGGCGTCTCTCTTTACAACGGTTGGCACAACTTTCCAGTCGGCGTCTGTTTTTAATGTGCCATTGACGCTGGTCGCCCGGGGATACTTGTCATTGATAAAGGTTACGTTGTGGCCGACGAAGACTTCGTCTTCGATAGTTACGCCCTCACATATAAACGTGTGGCTCGAAATCTTGCAATTTCGCCCCACTCGAGCGCCCTTCTGAATCTCGACAAACGATCCAATCCTCGAGCCGTCACCGATCTCGCAGCCATAGAGATTTACGAAGTTGTAAATACTAACGTCGCGGCCGAGCTTGACGTCCGGCGCGATTACGCAGAATTGTCCTGGCATGAATAGGAAGCGATCGGAGAAATCCTCTCCCCTGGTCTAGGACTGGGAGAGGGAACTGCGTCGATCAGCCCGAAGCCGTTTGGGCTTTCTTACCGTCGTCGTCGCTGTAATCGCTATAGTAATAGCCGTACTTATAGTAGTACCGGCCGTAATATCCTCCGTAATAATACCCGTGCGTGTCCAGCTTCACGTTGTTCAGAACGATGCCGAAGATGTGAGCCCCCACATCAAGCAACTGCTGCTTGGCGCGGCGCACGACTGCACGCGAGCTGCGCCCGCTGTGAATCACCAAAATAACGCCATCGACAAAGGTCGAAAGGATGGACGCATCGGTGAAGGAAACGGCAGGTGGCGAGTCAACGATGATGTGCGCGAATTTCTCGCCCAGCAAAGTCAATAGCCGGCGCATCTGTTCCGAGCCTAACAATTCGGCCGGATTCGGTGGTATCGGTCCTGAAGGAAGCAGCTTTAAGTTAGGCAGCTTCTCGAACGGCTGAATCACTTCATCAAGTGGTAATTCGCCGGAAAGAAAGTTGGTCAAGCCACGCACATTTGAGATATTAAAATTCGAGTGGAGTCGCGGGCGACGCAAGTCGCAATCTATGATTAGCACCTCCGCGCCGGTTTGGGCCAACATGAATGCCGTGTTAATTGCCGTAGTCGTCTTGCCCTCAGACGGCTGGCTGGAAGTTACCAGAATGGTTTTGGGGGCCTGGCCCGCCGAAGAGAGCAACAATGACGTACGCAAGTGGCGGTACGACTCGGCCACGTGCGATCGTACATCCTCCACCATTGCCAGGGCCGTGCTCGCGCCGGCGGTCGGAGCTTCTCCTTCGCGCAAGCGCTTTTCTGAACGCGCTGCCGGAATCAAAGCGAGCGTTGGCAAGTGAATGTAGCGATCGACATCGTCGAGCGACTTGACCGTGTCATCGAG
>QHXE01001046.1 GCA_003222835.1 Acidobacteriota bacterium
GAATCCTTTGCAGGGACTAGGCCGATACATTGCTGGATATGGCGGGAATCCTTTGCAGGGACTAGGCCGATACATTGCTGGATATGGCGGGAATGCGCGGTAACACTCATGAAAGGAATGCCGAGGAATCGTTTCGAAACGACTTTCGTAATCTCCAGAGAGTTAAACTTCTGCCCTTCCTGCTTCGCCAGAACACACTTCACTGCCCTGCGCAGAGTTCCTGGCTGGTTGCGACCCAAGACGGTGGCTCTTATTTCACCGGCCAGGTAAAAGAAGTTCCAATTCACGCCCTCGATGTTTCGAGCCAGCGCAGAGCGATCAACACTCTTGACGACTCTCCACCGAGGCAAGAAGGTTTCACTTTCGATCGACAGGTTCGCCGGCAAACATGTGTCTTCCTTGATCAAAATGGTCCCTGCACTATTGGTGTCTGACATTTGAGTTTTCCATAGCTACGTGACATTTAGAGTTGCCGCGCGTAAAGCCTTCTGCCGTTCACGTAAGCGGTGAGCACAGTCAGAAGCACTGCCCCAATCAAGGCAACCATGGTTGTAACGATCGCTCCACCGTAGCCGCCAAAACCCGCGGAGCGCATCAGGAATCCGCCCGCTACAGCGCCACCAACACCCATGAGGATGTCCATGGACCGGCCATAGCTTTCACCCTGAAGAACTCTTCCTGCTGCCCATCCAACGACTACTCCGATGAAAATCCATGCGAGTAAATACATACATTCCTCCGCTTACTTAATGCTGGACCCTGTCCACTTGCGAGTCGATTACTTGATCTCTCTTCTTCGAAGAAATCTTCTTGTGAACCACGCCGCCCCGATGCATTGACACGGCGGCGAAGTAACGGAGCGGGTTCTTCCTCACACCGGCTTCATCCCGTACAACTCGCGATCTGCGGTACGAAGCAGGGCTTCCGTCGTTTCGCCGTCCTGCGGATAGACCGCCACGCCGATGCTCACGGAAAGCGGCGGCTGGAGACTATCCATGGCTAGCCGGCTACGAATACGTGATGCCACAAGCCTTGCGCCCGCCGCCTTTGTCTCGGGCAGGATGACGGCAAACTCATCGCCACCGTGTCGCGTGGCCGTGTCGATAGCTCGACAAAAAACGCGGAGTACATCGGCGAGGCGGCATAGCGCCTGGCTTCCAATCAAGTGGCCGTAGCGGTCGTTGATCTTCTTCAATTGATCCAGGTCGAGCAGTAGAACGGCAAACGGTCGTTCGGTGCGCGCGGCGCGTTTGACCTCTGCGTCGAGCGCTTCAGTGAGCCGGCGGTAGTTGCCTAAACCGGTAAGGGGGTCAGTCACGGCAAGAAGTTGTACCTTCTCTTCTGCGTGTTTGCGCTCCGTAACGTCAAACACAGAAACCAGGCTGGCCAGCATTCCATCAAATTCAATCGTCGCCGTGCTGATATCGAGCCACCGCTCGCCGCCATTCTTCGTAAGAATCTTGATCTCATGCTGCTCGGTGTCCCCTTGTCGCGCGCCCTCTCGGTTTGAGATCAGTTCTCGACAATCAGGATGGACTAGATCCCAGAAGTTCATGGACAAAAGCTCTTGTCGTGCATATCCGGTGATAGTCTCAGCGGCATGATTCACATAGTGCAGCCGCTTGCCTTGGCTAATGAATATCCCGCTGGCAATCGCCTCAGCCAGGGTGTGGAAGTCTGCTTCCCGGCATTGAAGCTCCACACGCAACGGCGCGTCCTCGGTCCGTTCTCTAATTTTGGTAACCATTGGAATCTCGCTGGTCTTGCGTTTCCCCTCTGCCGGACGAGGGGTGGACCTTAGCCCGCCCCTCGAAAGGAAGGCGCCTGCCGACTTCAGGCCGCTACTGCAACAGCAATTTTGTGGAACGTCGAGTTAGCGACGATTGTAGGCCTCGGCATTCTCGGCTTTGTCCCACAGACTGATTGCGAACGCTTCCGTCCCGCTCTGTCCGACGAACGTGATTTCGTCCTGGAATCCTTTCTGTTTTCGAAGCAGGGGGAGGACGTCCTTCTCTAGCCTCTGGGTAAACTCCGCAACGCTATTGGGCTTCAAATGCATGTTAACTCTGCGTGCAAACATGACACCCTCCTTGAATCTCAATGCCAAAGGGGAAATTCAGATAACCACCGTTGGTTCAGATATTCTGAAGACTCCCTCAGCCCGTTAACCACAGTAGGTTAATTCACTTGACGTGTCAAGTAGAAACTGGGAATATTTTCTATGGTTAATCTGTAGAGTTAAGTCAAGTGGAGGGCATTGTGGACGTTTGCCTAGTAATTAAACAGCGATTGGATGAATTGGGGCTCGAGCAGAAAGATCTAGCGACCGCCGCCGAAGTGACGGAGTCCTATATTTCCCAACTGCTGGCTCGCAAGAAATTGCCTCCCGCTCCTGACCGAACAGATATTTATGAGAAAATGGCGAAGTTTTTGAAGCTTCCGAGCGATAGGCTTTCGAAGCTGGCCGACCACCAGCGTAGGGAAGAATTGAA
>QHXE01001047.1 GCA_003222835.1 Acidobacteriota bacterium
GGTCATTCAACATACCCTGACCGCATTCGAAAAGACGATCTGTGTAAACGACATTCTCGTGGTATCTCGCGATACCATAACGATGCGGCATTTGATCGTAAAAACGAATCTCAGAAAGATCCGCCGGGTAGTTCGTGGCGGTGTGCTCAGACAGGATTCGGTCCGGATTGGACTGGAGGCCCTCGAGAAAGAGGTCGAGTTCGTCGCCGTGCACGACGCGGCCCGCCCGTTGATTACTTCTCGCGAGATCGAACGGGTCTTCGCGGCGGCGCGGAAACACGGGGCGGCAGTATTGGCTGCACCCATCACGGATGCCTTAAAGCTTGCCGACGTAAATCACAGGGTGATCGGCTCGATCGGCCGGCAAAACGTCTTTGCGATGCAGACGCCGCAGATTTTTCGCCGCGAACTGCTAATCCAGGCCTACGAGCAAGTGAGAAAGGATTCGTTGATCGTCACCGATGAGGTCTCGACGATTGAACAAATCGGGGGAAAAGTTGTGATTGTGCCGGCGGAGGATCACAATTTTAAGATCACCTTCGCGAGAGATCTGCCGGTCGCGGAGTTTATTTTGAAACAACGTGCTCTAGCGTCAAAACTCTAGACCAGCGGCTGTTTAGCCCGGGCGCGCAGGGCGAGATCGGCGACGCGGCCCGATCGTTGATCACCCCTCGACAGATCAAACGCGTGTTTTCGGCGGCGCAGAAACACGACGCGGCGGTCCTGGCAGCGCCGGTCACCTATACGTTGAAATTTACCGAATCGAATTATTTCGTGAGTGGTTGCTTGGAAATTTGGGCGCAGGCCTGGGTTGCGATGTGATTGCAGCCATAGCGGCGAATATGAAAGATCCCAGGGTTCGGTGACCAAACACCTGCTACAGATGACGCGTTTCTCGCCATCAGCATGGCGGTGCAGACGCTCTATCTACTGGCGGATCTTTATTGGGTGGGACATCTCGGCCAGGAAGCAATCGCGGCGCTCGGTGTGGCCGGCAAGTTGCAGCGTAAGTTTCTGTTCCCAAAGAACTTCCAGGATGGAATTGCCGAGCCGGGCGGCACAGTTGCCAGCTAAGTCACCCTTGGATTAGGCTTGTCGGCGCGGTGGTAGTGATGGTAAAGTATGGAAATTATGGCCCATCAATTTGAACAACCAATAAGAAATGAGGTAGGCGACGGGGTGAATAGCAGGATTGACGAGGCCAGCAAGGTCGAGCGGATTCGCGAAATTCTTTTCGGATCGCAGATGCGCGATTACGATGAGCGTTTTCAGCGTCTGGAAGAGCATCTGGCCCGAGAAGTGAGCGAAGTCCGGGCGGACACGCAAAAGCGGCTGGACGCGCTGGAACGTTTCATCAAAGGCGAGGTGGACTCGATTAATAGCCGGGCCGCCATCGAACATGGTGAGCGCTGCAATGCAACCGATAAACTCGGGCGCGACCTGGCGGAAACCGCGAGGACTTTGGATACCCAGATTAATAATCTTAACGGACAAACCGCCAAAAGCCTTGGCGAACTACGCGAGCTCCTGCTGGAGCAATCCAAAATGTTGAGCGCGGAAATAAAAGAGAAATACGATCAGATGAAATTAGCGCTCGAGCATGAGGCAGCCCAAATCCGCGACGCTATGACGGGTCGTGAAGCTTTGGCCGAAATGCTGAGCGAAATTGCGCTCCGTTTGAAGAACGAGTTTCGGGTGCCCGGGGTATAGCCGGTCCTGCCGCTATGCGCGGACCTCCGGGTGATTCAGTCGAAGCTTTCGAGGAGCTTCGCCGCCTGCTCCTGAGCGGCGAACGGGAACAACTGCGCGATCTGCGCGACCGCCTTAACAACAGGGAACGCCGGTCGAAGGACGTGGCCGGCGTTTTGCCCGAGGCAGTGAAATTGAGCGGGGAACGCGGCGAGGAACTGGTGCAGGCGTTGCGACCAGCGGTGGAAGGTTCAATCAAGCAGTCGATCGAAAAGAAGCCGGACACCTTCGTTGGTGCGCTCCATCCAATTATTGGACCGATGGTGCGCCGATCGATTGCGGAAAGTCTGCGTCGCCTGATGCAGTCGCTCGAACACCCTTTCTCCTGGCGCGGTTTGAAATGGCGCTTCGAAGCCTTGCGCACGGGAAAGAGTTTTGCCGAGGTCGTGATGCTGCGCAGCCTGGTCTATCGCGTTGAACAACTCTTTTTGATTCATCGCAAGACCAGTCTCTCCCTTCTACACGTGGCCCTCGATCCGGCGATCGCCTGGGACTCGGACATGGTGGCGGGAATGCTGAGCGCAATCCAGGATTTCGTCCCCGATTCCTTCGCCACTGGTGGCGATTCGGCGTTGGAAGAATTTCGTGTCGGTGAATTGCAAGTCTGGATCGCGCCGGGACAGTACGCTTACCTGGCAGCGGTGATCCGGGGTCATCCGCCGCGCGAATTGCGCTCGGTCCTGGAAGATACGATCGATAGTATTCATGTCTTGAAAGGCTCGGGCCTGGCAAATTTCCAGGGCGCCGCGGCCTCTTTCGAATCGCTCCGGCCCGAGCTGGAAGCCTGCCTGCGCTCGCAATACGCCGCAGCCAAGAGAAGCGGCGGGAGGAAGGTGCGTACGTGGATTGCCGTCACCGCCACCGCGGCATTTCTGACTGCAGCGGTGCTGGTGGCTCTTCGCAACGAAATCCGCTGGCGACGCTTTGTCGCAAATTACCGGTTTGCGAGATGCCTCGGCTCCCGATGCGGCGAAGATTGCGGGTGCTGCCAAAATTGATCCAGCGCATGTGCAATTCCACTGGAAGCCTTTTTTTGCGCTCGATCCCGCCAGCGTGGTGCAACGTTTTGATAAACGCTTCGCGCTTCCTTCTAGTGCGCAAGTTTCATCGATGAATGGCGTGCTCACGCTTACCGGTTCTGTGCCTTACGACTGGCTCGAACGCGTCCGCCGCGAGGCAAAATTTGTCCCCGGCATTTCCGCTCTCGATGATTCTGCGGTCGCAGTGACCTATGATGCCGATTCCGTCCTGCAACGCTTTAACGAAAAATTTGATCCGCCGAATACGGTAAGCGTCGCACTGGTGCAGAACGTCCTCATTCTTTGGGGCGAAGCATCTCAGCAATGGCTGGCGCGGGTCCGCTCGGAGGCACCCAAGGTGCCGGGCATCAAGTCGGTGGACGACAGCAAGGCCGTCAACCTCGACGAACGAACGTTTCAGCGGTCGAAATCCGTTATCGAAAACGCGTTTGTTTATTTCCTTACTAACAAAGATGACATCGCCACCGAAGGGTTTGCCGCATTGTCGCGTTTGCCCGACGAGATTCGCCGCTGCGAAACGGCCGCCAAACGCATTGGTCTTAATGTTACGCTCGAAATCCTTGGTTATGCCGATGCCGTTGGAGACAAAGCCAAAAATGTCGACCTGAGCCAGCGCCGCGCCCATAAAGTGGCTGACTTCCTTGGTCTGTGCGGCTTTGAGTCAACGGTTCTGAAACCAATCGGGATGGGACAGGCGGTCAAGCCAACCGAGGTGGGCAAAGTTGTCCCCGAACTATCGCAGCGCCGGGTCTCTTTTGAAGTAGTCGTTCAGCCAGCAACCGCGGCGCGATGATTCAAAAGAAAGTCTGCATGGTTGGAACGTCGGGCGTCGGGAAAACCAGCCTGGTGGCCAAGTTCGTTCACAGTATGTTTTCCGATAAATACCTAACGACAGTTGGGGTGAAGATCGATAAGAAGACTGTCGCGGTAGTTCGTTACGACGCAGTAAACGCGATGCTGCTCAATGAGTTCCTGAAGGAGCAACGGAAAGTCGAGCAACAAGATGCACGGCTCGCCAAGCAAGAAACGATTATCTGTCAGCAGCAGAAGCAAATTGAAGCTCTTACCGCGGTGAGCGACCGCCTGCTATTAAACAACTCTGAGCCCCAACTCGTGGCTAACGACCATTAAAGCGCATGAAATCGTCCACAGACGCTACAAGGTTCTTCGTCCTCGCTTGATGGCAAGACATTTTGGTAGAATGCGATTTTCAAATCGCCCAGTCCGTACACGCGGATCATCCAATGAGAGGCAACAATGACGAAACACATTTCGTTCGCCCACTTCTTCAACCTGGCATTGAATTGTCAGTATGATTCCTTGAATCCGACTTTCGGGTTAACCTCGAATGGTATTTCGCATCGATAGAGTCGGCTGGCATC
>QHXE01001048.1 GCA_003222835.1 Acidobacteriota bacterium
TACGCATCATTGTTGAGAAGGTCGCTATCAGCAGCCAAGAGGTGATCAAGCGGGATACGATCACCGGCTACGCTCTGCAGTGTCCCACATCCATTGTCGAACTGGGGCTGCGCCATGCAGAACAGATAGCGCTTCTAGAGAAAGTACAAAATATAGTATTGGCAGAACAATCGCGCTTGCTTGACCCTGGCATGCCTGTCTGCCCTATCTGTGGGAACACGCTCAAGAAAAACGGGTATAAAACTTCCAATTTTCATGCCGTCTTTAGCGATCATACCGTCTGCATCCAAAAACATCACTGCAGTCAGCCCGGCTGCGGTTGGCACAGTACACCCACCGTCACCTCGCTCTTTGGAACGAATATTCATCCGGACTTAGACACTATACAATGTGCACAAGATCAATACCGTCGCCAGTTACGAAAAGCTGTAGGAGGGTTGAGGGGCATGAATACGGCCTAAGCCAGCAACCTGGTTGAAAATCTTGGCTAATAAAATTGGCTCAGGCTTTTGTCGGTGCGGTGCTGTCCGAGCACAATGGTCTCTCGCCCTCACCAGAGGAGTGTGCAGCGCCTGCACAGGGCCTGATTATCCAAGTCGATGGGGGCCATATCCCTACCCAAGAGAAGGACAAGCGCAGTTTTGAAGCCTTGGCCGCCATTGTCTATCGACCTGAGGCTATCCAGGCCGTGGATCAACACCACCGCCAGATCATGGAGAAAACGTGCGTTATCTCAGCAATGGATGATCAGTTACACACGATCAAAACGTCTATGATCAATGCGGCTAAAAAGCAAGGCCTATCGCAGGCAACGCAGGTGACGGCGCTGGCAGATGGGGCGACGAATTGCTGGTCGGTGGTGGCAGCCATCCAACCTGAGTGCGCGACCCTGGAGTGTATCTTGGATTGGTTTCACATTGCGCAGAAGTTTCAGAATGTGAAAAATGCCCTAGTGTCTCCACCACGCTAAAAACTGGGGTTGGAAAACGCAGAGATTTCACGGACACTTCCCTGTACCAGGAGGTGTCCCATGAACAAGAAGTATATCGTCCGACTTTCGGCTGAAGAACGTGGCGTGTGTCGGGAAATCGTCAAGCGGCTCAAGGGAACGTCGGAAAAGGTCAAGCGAGCGCAGATGCTGCTCAAGGCGGATGCCGATGGGCCTGAGTGGCCGGATATGAAGATTGCTGAGGCGTATGATTGCCGGGTGCAGACAGTAGAGACGGTTCGCAAGCGCTTGGTCACGGAAGGCTTTGAAATCGCCCTGGAACGCAAAAAGCGATCCACGGCACCGACACCCCACAAGCTGGATGGGGTAGCCGAAGCCAAGTTGATCGCGATGCGGTGAGGGAAACCGCCTGCGGGATACGGGCGATGGTCATTGCAACTGCTCGCCGACGAACTGGTGGCGTTGGAGGTGGTGGCGTCGATGTGTCCCGAGACGGTCCGCAAGACGCTCAAAAAAACGGTATGACCAAACGCAAGATCGAGTACTGGGTGATTCCGCCAGACCAAGATGCCGAGTTCGTGGCGTGCATGGAAGAGGTCCTCGACACCTACGAAAAAGCCTACGATCCACAACAACCCGTGCTGTGTATGGACGAGCAACCGGTCCAGTTGTTGCAGGAGACGCAAGTGCCGATCGCTGCCACAACGCAGCATGGCAAGCGTGTCGATTACGAGTACGAACGCAACGGCACTGCGAGCATTTTTATGTTCGCCGAACCGTTGTCTGGCTTTCGACAGGCGACCGCTCGTGCGCGTCGTACCAAAGCCGACTGGGCGATCGAAGTCGCCCAGTTGCTGGAGACACGATATGTTGCTTGCGCGAAGGTGACACTGGTGTGCGATAACCTGAACACGCATACCAAAGGGGCGTTCTACGAAGCGTTCCCACCCGAGCGAGCGCGGGCCTATGTCAAGCGGATTGCGTTCTGTTACACGCCGAAGCACGGCAGTTGGTTGAACGTCGCTGCATGCGAGTTAAGTTGTCTGAGCAGTCAATGTCTGACCGACCGACGCATCGGCGAACTGCCTTTGCTCCAAGCCGAGATTGGGATCTGGGCCGACAAGACTAACGCCAAGCAACGTGGCGTCGACTGGCAATTCAAAATCGACGACGCCCGAACGAAATTGAAACGACTGTACCCCAAAATTAAGAGTGGATGAGGCACTAGGTGAGGCCTTTACAGCCTCCTTAGTGAGTGCCAAATGGAA
>QHXE01000496.1 GCA_003222835.1 Acidobacteriota bacterium
GGACTCAGGATTCTGTCATTATGCGTGCGCAAAAGACAAGTTGGCGAGCGTTTTCAGGAGTTTAACCGCAGAGCAACGAGAGGTCTTTGCAGAGGAACGCAGAGGAGGCTTTTTCTCTGCGACCTCTGCGTGGAACTCAGGCGTCCTCTGCGCTTAAGCGACGAAGCTGATAAGCAGAGCAATTATTTCGCCGAAAGGCGTTGACGTTCCGCATCGGTCCACGCGCAAAGGGTTTTCTTATCCTGTTCTGACAGCGTCGAGCCGGGATGCAGTGGCGTGTATGTACTCAGCGGCATCGCGCCGTCCTGAATTTCATCGCAAATCTGCCGCAGTTTTCGGTCTTGCCGATCTCGATCGAGCCGGCCCCACTCGGAGAGATTCATGGAGTGGCGAGCCTCACTGACGTGATTCGCTATGAACCACGAAATGGGCGCCACATTCGTATACCACGGCCAGACCGTTTTGTTTGAATGACAATCGCGGCAGGAGCGTTCGAAAATTGCAGCCACGTCCGGCGTCATTTGCGTCTTCGCTTGAATCGTTTGTGATTCATCAACCGGCGGGTTGGCGCGCGAAGGCCGCACAAGCTGAGCCACCAGGAACAGCAACACAAAAAGAAAGAAAAGAGCTTTCAGGACTTTCCAGGCTATTCGCATTTCATTCCGCTCCAACCACCGTAGACGGCTCTATCAACTGTCTAATGCGCTTGCGAATCACCTCATCACCTTCATGCTCAAAAATGCTTTTGAGAATCGGTTCGGAAAAACGTCCATGCTCCCGAATCGCTTGCGCCGCGGCTTCGCGAACTTGCGGCGAAGGGTCGCTCAGAAGCTTGACTTGCGCCCGGACGGATTTCTCCATCTCCGGAGTAATAACTTCCGCGCGGCCTACGAGCACGCGTACCAATTCCGCGGGCCGAGGCTCAATCGTGATCGGAAGCACCGCATCCGTCGTTTGACGCGGCAAAATATAGAACACGCGCACGCCTTCTTCAAACCAACTGTCGCGCCAGGTCTTAATCATAGCCGCTGCTTCTTTTTCGTAAAGGCCAGAAGCAATCAGCGTTCGTTTCAAGTTTTGCAGCAGCGAATCTATTGTCTTATCAAGCGTCGGCCGCTGGTACGTCGCCTCGCCAGGAAAATCGTCAATCAATTGATATCCAATCTTACCGCGGCGATTCTCGAAAAGAATTATCTGACCAGTCCGGTCCTTGCTTGTATTTTTCAAGACGACACTTTGGCGTTCGAGCTTGACCGACAACGGCAGATCGAAAGTGCCCACGCCACGATAGAACAAAAACTTTTCCTGCTGGACGGACTTCTCATTAGTGCCGCAGACCTGAACCGGAGCGGCATCGGTTTCACGCGCCGCATAGTAGCGGCTGTTGTCTGAGTAGGCGATGGGAAAATTGAAGGCTGCGCCCGGCATAACCTTCAATCGGCCCCAATCAATGCTGGTGTTGACTGAACGCGCCTGCGGATACCATTCGGTGATCTTGCCTTTAGGAAAATCAACCTTGACCGAAACATCTGTTTCGCCGGCGGAATAGAAGTAAAGGACAGGCGTCTCCATCCGAACCGCGGCCGTCAGATCCGCCTTTGGCCCATGGCGTAACCCTTCGTCGTGATTTTGAATTGTGTATACAAACTTCGGCAGATCGCTTGCGCCATTCAGTGGTCGCCACTCCAGCGCCACACCGTCCTTGCCCGCTATCGAAGTAAACGTTCCCCACTCGTGTACGATGAGACCGCTAGCTGCCGGAACAACCTTCGCAGAATTCCAACCCGAGGTTTTGATCACGGTGACGACGACTACAACGGCCAAAATCAGAAGGGCAACGGTCATGATTCTGGATATGATTCGCGTATTCATCCTAAGCTCCTCTCTCATTCTAATGCCTGGAGTCTGCCGCAGTGAGCCATTGCTCGCGTAATCTCCGTTGCTCCGGCGAGGTGTCTGCGATTTCTTCAATGCTGACAGTGGGACGATCGTACCCACTGATCGGCACAGCGATCTGCGATGTCGCGCCATCGCGCATCACCTCGATCCGCGCCGTCTGGCCGATGTGAAGTTGCCCGAGCCAGGATCTGAAAGCCGCCGAGGTCGCGACAGGACTCCCGTCGAGCGAAACCGGTTGGTCGCCAGTGTGCAAACCCGCGCGTCCCCACACACTGGAAGGATCAGTGATTCGAATTCTCAGCGTAGAGTCTACAGGCCCAACAAAGGCAAAGATGCGAAGGTCCGGCGCCGGCTTTCCATCAGCGCCGAGGGCGGGTGACCACGACACCTGCGGGCGCAGTCCAATCGCCCGCAGATAGTGATCGAAGTCCATGGGCCGCGCTCCTCGCACATATGCTTCGAAGAACGTGTGGGCATCGCAAGCGCAGACTTCGTGCACCACGCGCTCGATATCACGACCGGTAATGCCGCGACGCGGCGTGAACTGCTCGCTCAGAATGCGCATGACATCGTCGAGTGAACGCTGTCCATGCGTCGCCTCGTGGATCATCAGGTCCAACATGGTGCCAAGTAGGTTTCCCTGGAGATGCGTCTCGGCATAGTCATCGCCGAGCGCTAGCGGATCGTCGGCTCCGCGGCTCGCGCGCTCCGCTGAGATGCGTGAATAGCCGGGCGTGAGAAGATACGCCCCGATATAGGTCTCCAAGTGCGCCACCCGCGTCGGATCAAAGGTCGGAAGCTTCGCACGTCGCAGCAAAAGATCGCTAAAGTAGATGGTAACGCCTTCACTCCACCACAGTTCACCGGTAGGGTTCGCGGGTCGATATCGGACGCCGACGCGCTCGACTGGGCGCACGTGCATCAAATTCCAGGTGTGAAAATACTCGTGGGCCGTCGTATCAACTCTGACTTCTAGCGCCGATGGTGACCGAATTGAGATGCTCAAGCGCACCCTGCGCTCCGTCCTGATAGAGAAACGTGTAACTGTGGTACGGCGCCTTTCCAAAGATCTTGAAGGCCTCGCTCACCAGCTTTTTTATACCGTCGATGAAAGATAAAGTGTCGAATGCGGTCGCGTTCGGTTGCGGCAAATATACGACCGTGTGCAGCACGCCATTCACAGCGAAGTCCCAGTGCTGGAATTGTCCGATAATTATTGGAGAATCGAGCAGCAGCTCAATAGATGACGCCGCGAACGTTCGTGGATCAGCAGTGGGATCAAGTCCGGATGCGATCGCCCAGCCGCTGGGCAGGTCGAGCGTAACGCGCGTTGGTGCGGAGGCCGCGCCGACGACATACATGAACGAATGGAGGTCGCCAATGAGTCCCCCCGTTGGTGAAAGAAATGGCTTCCACGCAGAGCGAATTGGTGCGGTTTGCGGCGGCAGATGAATGCGATATCTCACAGTGAAATCACCGGCTGGAGCCTCGACGCGCCACAGCGCATCCTCCTCGCGCGTGACCTTGGGCTCTGTGTCCCGTGATTCAGCGCTGAGATTCTCGACGTATCGCCAGTAGCGGTCGTCGTATTCCGGATGCGACGCCATCGCTATCCGCACAATGTTGCCGGCGCCACGCACTCGCATTTCGACTGCGAACCCCGACAAATCGGCTGGGTCAACGCGAATTGTGTAGGAGATGAGAGGTCTTGATGCGTTATGAGAAAATGACGGCTGCGCAGCGAAGCTGATTACAAAAAGTAGGGCCGCCAATATGCGTGTTGCGACAAGTCTCATCGAGATACCTTAAAATGTTAGCGAAGGAGCAGTGCGCCAATTGAAAGTAGGTAACGCTGATTTGTCGCTACAACCCCAAAGCGGTTCCATCCTCCAGCCCAAGGTTGCCGTTGCGGCTACCTTGGGATCTGAAGACTTACCTACTCTCAGTTGGCGCATTGGCGAAAGAGTTTCATTTTGCCGTTGAGCATGGACTCGATGTAATAGACGACCGCTATGGCTTGAGCACTTGCTCCCGGCCGTCCTTGTTTACGACTTTCACGAAGTTACCAGTGTCGCTCTCGGCGTTAAGCTGAACGCGACCTTGGGAATCGTCGAATAGTCCCAGCGCTGAACCATTTTCTGCGGCGGTGAACTTCACCACTGGCCGCCGATTCTGGTCGGCCATGCGAAAAAGGACCGTTTCGGGATACAGCTTCCCACCGACTCTTTCTGGCCCATGCACCAGGATTTCTGCGCGAACCCGACCCTGGCCATCGACGATTTCAAGTGCGCGGCCTCGGAGCACGGGAACTACATCCTGCGCCGTCGTTCGATGGATTTGTGCCAAAAGAAACAGGAGAAGCAAGAGGTTGACTACCGTGAGCCCAATCGCGATTCGTTGAATTTTCATTAGCTCTTTCCTCTCTAGGTGAAGTGCAAGACCTTTGTACTCACTCGTCGGGCCCTCATTTTCCAGGCGCTTGGTGGAGGTGACGCCTTATGCCACTGCGAATCGTTCCCAGAAAATCGCGCATGACCTCCGGTAGCGACTGAGACTACGAATCGATCCGATTGCGCCATCGTTTCAGCATCTCTTGATCGAGCCGCAGAACGCCCTCGCGGGTTACACCATCGGGTGGCGGCACAAGCTGCGCCATCCTGGCGTAAACGCGCTCTCGATCGTTTTCATTCACACGCGACAGTAGATACCAAAGCGTCATCGTGTCCCGCAGCCGCGCCTCATGTAACACAGTGTCGAGCGCAGGGATCTTTGACCACTGCGTGTCGTGGGGTTCGAAATCCAACTTCGCGAGCGCCGTGCGAAACAATTCCGACGCGTCCTCGAAGTATGGTGTGCCGGGGCCAACGCCGGGCCGAGTAGCACACGCCGCGCCCGCCGGCACCAACGATTCACGATCCTTCAACTGCAAGGCCACCCAACCGAGGGTGACCCGCAACAGACTGTTGCCGGCATCGTCAACTTCGAGCGTGTAGGCGCAACCAAGATCCTCGGCGACGGCTGAAGGTGTATTAACAAAAAACAGCTTCGGCGGCGCAGAGATACGCGCGCTCATACGGCCCCGGGCCAACTCCAGCCGATGCTCGGTTGGTTGCGTTGCGATCAAGCGAACTCTTGTATTTGGATCGACTTCAACTTGGCCCACGTTGCCGATATTGATTCTTGCGCGTGAGGTGTCGTCAGTTTCCAGCCACTGGCCCACGGCCAGCTTTCCGGTATCGTCGATGCGATTTGAGTTGATTCGCGGCGTGCCGTTCAACCGCGCAACTTCCCATGAGGGTCGCGCTTCAGTTCGATATAGCCGCATCAAGAAGACTCCCGCAATAAAAAGCAGTGCGAGACCGGCAGCAATCGCGAAACTCGCTTTCAGATAACGCGCCGTGTTAGAAGCCCGACCATTAGCGAGGGCATCAGGATTTTGCCGAAGATTAGTTTCGATCTTGGGCCATAGTAAATCAGGCGCGGCGATCAACGGCAGGTGTTGCGCCAATTTCGCCCCGAGTTTAATTTCTTCGAACTCCGCCCGGCATCGCGTGCATCCAATCAGATGCTCGGCAAGCTGCCGCGTGTTTTCGGACGCGAGTTCCTCATTCCAGTAAGCCGAGAGCTGTTTTGAAACATGATTGCTAAACATCTTTATTCTCCGAACGAGCAACAAATCTCCACCGCCCAGAATCCGATAGACCATAGCGCTGCATTAACAAAGGTTTCCTGGTTTCCACCGCTCGTTATTATCAAGCGTTTTGTGACGGCGTCCCATTCGGCGCTGGCTTGGTGCCACTTGCCGTCGTCCTTTTCGCGCCAGATCGTCCCGATGTTGTTGCTGTGAAATTTCTCGCCTGCGCCAGGTAGATAGACATAACCCGGCGCGCCTTCGCGGCCCGCAACGTAGCGCACGGTGTAGATCAACTTCAGGTCGCCGCGATCATAATCCGAACGCCTGCCGGGCCATTTCATGTAGAAGAAAACTTCATAGGATTGGCTTTGATCGGCCGGCGCCGAAACCGCTCCCTTGGCCCAATCGATGAACTGAGCGCTCCAGGGATCGAACTTTTTCAAAGTCTCGCGGTTCGTGATAGCTACCGTCTTTGCGCGGTCACTAGTAATTAGAATTCTGTCCGGCGATCCCTTTGAGTAAGTAGAAGACGCACCTGCGAAGACAATCAACGCAACTAAGAATGCCAACAAGATGCTTTTAATCACTGGCTCCTCCTTCGATGCAAAATTCCCGCGCTGAAACAACGAGCCTTATTCGAATTGCCCGCGCAGATGCCCCAATCTTTTTGCCAAAGCCTTGTGCCCGCGATTCAGACGCGAGGCAACGGTCCCCTTCGAACAACCGAGCACGGCGGCGATCTCCTCATATGAAAACCCTTCGACATATTTGAGCAGAATCGGCCAGCGCAGCTTAGGTTTTAGTTCGGCGATTGCGGCTTGGACGTGCCCAGCCAATTCTCGTCGTGCATAAGTCGTCGCTTGTGAAATTTGAGGTCGACCTGTCTTAGTCAAACCGAATTCTGCCAGCGGCACAAAACGTCTTTGCTTCCGCCGCTCATCGAGGCAGGTATTCACGACCAGACGATAAAGCCAAGTGGTGAACTCCGAGTTGCCGCGAAACTGCTCGATGCGCGTCATCAGTTTCACAAAGACCTGTTGGGTCACGTCGGCGGCTGCCGATCGATCGCCGCCCATCGAATAAATCGCGATCGAGTACACACGATCCTTGTACGCTTCAAACAGCAAGCGCAAAGCATCTCTGTCACCTCGCTGGCAGGCTGCGATTGTCTGCCCGTCGATCGGTTCGTTCACCGTTGGCTGCCCCCGGATTGCCGCCATTTGCTCGAGCATCAGTTAATTAGACGGAGGTCAGTTTAGTTTTCTTCCGCCACAACGCAAGAAAAGAGGCGGCCTTGGCCGCCTGAAATACTTTTGAAAGCCGGGAGAGTTCTGATCGGGATGTGCAGCGTCACCAATCACCGCCCTGGTCTTCTATGAGACGATTGCCCCTTTGAAAGTGAATGCTCCTCCGCGCGATGATGAATCAGCGGGTTACATGCACTAGCATCTCGGTTCCGGACTCGATCTTTATTTCTTTACCGCCCTGCATGGCGATCGAACCTGCGCCGCCGGCGCCGCCGAGAATCAAACCGATCGCTGCGCCTTTGCCGCCGCCGGCGATGCCGCCGATGATTGCGCCGGCAGTCGCGCCGATGCCGCTGCGCTTGAGTGTTTGTTTGCCGCGACTTTCCGATTGGACGCCGCCTTCTTCGTCGGCGCGATTTCCGGATCCGTAAACCTTCGTCACGTAACCATGCAGAACGCCATGGCGCTCATCGGGCAGACTGATCGAGTCGAAAGCCAGGTTCATCGTGGTGCGGCCCTGGACGCGGCCGGACTTGACGATCGAACGGATGTGTCCACGCACCGTCGCTTCGTTGAAGCGCACTGGATCGATCGCGGTCGCGGTGAACTTATCACCTGCGCGCGATTCTTTGCTCGACAGAGTGTCGTTGAGCCGAATTTTTAGATTGGTGCCAACCGGGACCAGGACCGGTGCAACCGTCGTAGTAGAGCGCGGCGCGGGCCGGCGCAGACGCGGCTTCGTCCGTTGCGCGTTGACTAATATTGGGAAAGCGAGCAGAACCAGGAGAGCGATCAATAAACTTTTTGTGTGATTGTATTTCATCAGACTCCTCCTTCAGACAATCCATACACATCAAAGGGGTAATTTTTATCACGAGCGTTCAGAGTACCGACTTCAGTCGGGTTCTTGTTGTTGAGAAAAGAACCCAACTAAAGTTGGTACTCTCAACGCCGTCAATTTGGGGAGAGTTTCAGACTCAAGGGGAGAGTTAAGCAGCAGCCTCGGCGCTGTCCTCAGGCGCTGCGATGACTGCGGTCTGCTCGTCTTCTGCGAACGAACGCTGACGACGCACGGTTCCGTCCGATTCAAAAATGTAAGCGGAGGGCGCTTCGCGCATGATGATGTCCTGGAGACGCATCAAGCCGTAAAGCAAAGCTTCGGGTCGCGGCGGACAGCCGGGAATGTAAACATCGACAGGGATCGTGCGATCGACGCCCTGCATCGTCGAGTAAGAATCGAACGGCCCACCGGTTGAAGCGCACGCGCCCATGGCAATCGCCCATTTCGGTTCCGGCATTTGATCGTAAACGCGACGCACCACTGGGCCCATCTTGAGTGTGACTGTACCTGCAATTATGACCAGGTCGCTCTGGCGTGGGCTGGGACGAAACACGCCGGCGCCGAAACGATCGATGTCAAAGCGCCCCGCGCCCGTCGCCATCATCTCGATCGCGCAACAAGCCAGGCCAAACGTCATCGGCCAGATGGCCGACTTACGCGCCCAATTAACGCCGAATTGCGCTAGCTTCGTGTCGAGCACGGGCGCGACCATCTTGCGACGCACAAAGTTCGTAATCGAATCGACGGTGGTTAGAACGAATCCTTCGTTGTGTTCCATGACTGGTAAATCTTTTCAATCTTCCTCTCCCTCTCCCTTTGGGAGAGGGTCGGGGTGAGGGCTTAGCAACTTTCGCGGGCCTTAACAACTAAAGGGATTCTGGTACCTTTTCTTTCTCACCGGTAAGCCCTCACCCTAACTCTCTCCCAAAGGGAGAGGGAATCAAAACCAGAATCTCGCGCAATCCGCAATCGCCTCACACCCATTCCAGCGCGCCTTTGCGCCAGGCGTAATACAGACCTACAACCAAAATCCCGATGAAGACAAACATCTCGACCAGCGCAAACTTGGTAAACGAAAAATCATCGCCCATGAAGATGATTGCCCAAGGTAGCAGAAAGATCGTCTCGACATCGAAAATCAAGAATAGCATCGCGACGATGTAATACCGCACGGTAAAGCGATCGTGCGCGCCGCTTTCCGGATCGATGCCGCATTCGTATGGCCGCATCTTGTCCTTCTGATATTTCAACGGCCGCAGAAACCGGCCGAGCACCAGCGGCAGCACTGGAAAGAGAATCGCAAAAACAAAAAAGACCATCACCGGCAAATATGCCGTGCTTGGTCCACCTAGACTATGCGCAGTCGTGGTCGTTGCTGGTAGCAAGAGCATCGGCTTTTGGAATGTCGTCTGAAAATCGCGAACGCGAAAATATTAAGTGGCGCGCTTGAGTAAAGTCAATGAAGAGTACGATACGACGTTGAGTTGTGGTAGGGATCAATGACAAATGAGGTGTAAAGCGGTCGTTTCGCTCCGTAGGAGCCGGATGTTTATAGCTAGGACAGCGGATAAAATGATCCCAGCTCCGTAGGAGCGACATAGTTCCAATTTCAGATCAAATGAAGCGGGATTCAAATTGCGCTCCTCCCAGCTTAGGA
>QHXE01000497.1 GCA_003222835.1 Acidobacteriota bacterium
GGCGAATCCCAATGGAATGCTTAGTATCCCAGGATTTTCGAGCGGGAAAATCGGCGGCGATTGAATCAAGTGATGCGCAATGGCGGTGGCGCCGGGTCCGTCGACTCCCATGATGCTCGGCCCGATGATGATCAGCAGGATCGACGCGACCAAACCGGTTCCCAATCCACACACTGCGCCGCGCGTGGTGAAGCGCTTCCAGAACAAAGACAAAACAATCACCGGCAGGTTAGCAGAGGCCGCGACCGCGAATGCCAGCGCGACCAGGAACGCGACGTTTGCATTCGGACCGAGCAGAATGGCGATCGCCATCGCGACGGCGCCGACGACGAAGGCCGTTACCCGCGCGACCCTCACTTCTTCTCCCGGCTTGCGCTCAGTGCCACGGTGAATGACGTTCGTGTAAAAGTCGTGCGCGAACGAGGTCGAAGCGCTAATCGTCAAACCTGCTACGACGGCGAGAATGGTGGCGAAAGCAATTGCCGCAATGAAGGCGAAGAAGAAATCGCCGCCCAGAGACTGCGCCAGCAGGGGCGCGCTCATGTTCGTGCCACCGCTCGTGGCGATCTTGTCGCGGCCCACAATCGTAGCCGCGCCAAACCCCAGAAAGGTTGTCAGGATATAGAACGCGCCAATCAATCCCATCGCCCACACGACGCTGATGCGCGCGGTCTTCGCATCGGGCACCGTATAGAAGCGCACCAGGATGTGCGGCAATCCGGCGGTGCCAAAGATCAGCGCCATCCCCAGAGAGATCAAATCCAGCGCGCCGTACGGAGGTTTGAATCGCAGACCCGGTTGCAGAAAATCCTTTACGACTTCGACGCCTTTCTCGTGATAAACCACGTGACCAATCGCATTGAAGAAGTTGGCGAAGCTGAAACCAAAGTGGGCCAGCACCAGAATGCTCAGCAGGATCGTTCCGCCCATCAAAAGCATGGCTTTGATGATCTGAACCCAGGTAGTCGCCAGCATTCCGCCAAAGACCACATAGACAATCATCAATACGCCGACGCCGATGACCGCGGTGTGAAAACTGATGCCGGAGTTCTTCAGCAGCAAAGCGACCAGCGCGCCCGCTCCGACCATCTGGGCGATCATGTAGAAGATGCTGACAGTGATCGTGCTGAGCGAAGCCATCGCCCGCACGGGCCGAGCGCTAAGTCGATAAGCCAGCACGTCGGCCATCGTGTATTTCCCGGCATTCCGCAAAGGTTCGGCGACAATCAGGAGCACCGTCAGGTACGCGACCAGCCATCCGACTGAATACATGAATCCATCGTAGCCCTGGAAGGCTATGATCCCTGCGATGCCCAGGAACGATGCCGCACTCATATAGTCGCCGGCGACCGCAAAGCCGTTTTGCCAGCCTTTGATCTGCCGGTTCGCAGCAAAGAAAGCGCTGGCGCCACTGGTCCGCCGCGCCGCCCAGTACGTAATGACCAGAGTGACACCGACAAAGAAAAGGAACATTGCCAGGGCCATCGTCATTATTTGTTCCCCCGCCGTGATCCAAGTGCACTTTCAGCCTTCTCGACAACAGTGTGTTCCATCTTGTCGAAGCGGGCCGCAGCTCGCAGATAGAGTGCGGCGATAATCCAGGCCATAAAGAACTGCGACAACGCAAAGAGGTACGCGATATTCACCACCCCAATCACGCGCTTCGACATCAGAGCGGGCGCATAACCAACCAGGACCGGAAGGGCGAAATAGTAAATGACAAAGAAGAGAGTTGCGGGAATGATGAAACGCAGCTTTGCTCGCACCATCGCGCGAAACTCAGTCATCTGCGTGACCCGGCTCCAGTCAACCGGATCGCTGTCTTCCGCCGCTGTCAGTTCATGCGCCGGCTTGGTCGCCGCACGCCCGAGCGGTGCGACGTCGGTCGTGGCTCCTACTCCCGGAGTCAGACCATCGTTTGGGGATCCTGACTCTTGATCATCTGCCATGAATAATCATCCTGCCTGTCTGGGTATCTTGCGCCAGATACACTTCTCCCCTCCGCCAGCGCCAATCTTCGAGCGGATTTCGTAGCCACCGAGTTTGGTGCCGGTACCAAGAGTCATTATTCGGTTGTTATCCGGCCACCACCGTCAAAGTCTTTAACGACGGATTAGGATCAATACGCCTGCCGCGATGCCCAGGACAGCTAAACCGGTTGTGACTGTGGACGAGATTCTGATGTTGAGCAACGGCAAGAGTCCGGTAAGGATCAGCCAGAGGCCGAGCAAGATCATCCCCAGATTCCTGCCTGCCAAACCACCTGTTAGTGCCATTCGTTTCTCCTTCTTAAACCGACCGATTGAAATAAATAACTTAATTCCCCGTCAGACATTCGTCCAATTCAGCAAGACCGTGCATTGGCGTCGAGCGGATTTCATAACGGCCAAGTCGTGTGCCGGGCGTTAGCGTCATTTCAGAATCAGATCGATGCATCGGGTGACGCCTTGAGTCGAACTGTGTGCGACTACAAGCCTACGCGATGAACGAAGTCAGCCAACCGCGGATCTGATCGCAGGCTATCAAGCAAGGGGTCGATTTTGACGAACGCCATCTCTGGCGCGTGATCCTGATAACACTTCTCCAACCATTGAAAAGCTTGTTCCTTGTCGTCCAGGCCCACATAAATCTGGACAAATGCGTTGGGATCAACGTAGGTCTGTTTCGATAGTTCTTTCAGTTGCTCGAGCGTCTTCAAAGCTTCTCCACGATGGCCCGAGCGGGCGTAAGCATTCCCTATCAGTCCCACGATGCTCGGATCGTTACTTAACTTGAATGCTGTCTGGTATTCCGTTAAGGCTTCCGAAAAAGATCCCTTCATTGAGTAGGCGAAGCCCAGGTTCCAACGAGCATAATAAAAGTTCGGATCCAACTCTATGGTTTTACGCAATTGTTCAATCGCTTTGTCGTACTGCCGCTCGTATATATAGTTGGCGCCAACTTCAGCGTTAATAATCAAGGAAAGCGGATCAAGTTCCTGGGCGCGCTTCATTTCGGCGTTCGCTTCTTCAAAGCGGCCTTCGGACAGCAGCGGACCGTCGCTGTACCACTGATGCGCGGTCGCATAGTTTGGATTCAGGGCGATCGCCTTCTTAAATTCTTTCTCGCCTTCGGCCCAGTTCCAGTCATAGTCTGCGAGCATTGTCGCCAACGACGTGTGGGCTTCGGCCAGGTTGTCATCAAGCTCGATCGCTTTCTTGGCCGCCGCCTTTGCTTTCGGCGCAAATTCCTGGGGCGAACCACCGGAATAATTTGGAAGCAAGCCATAGGCGTCCGCGAGTCCCGAATACGCCAGCGCGAAGTTGGGATCTTTTTCAATCGCCTGATTGAAATAATCGATCGATTTCTTAAGCGACTCGGCGTTGCGTTTATTCCAATAAAAGCGACCTTTCAGATAAAGCCGATAAGCCTCTGCGTTGTCGGTGTAGTGCTTCATCATCCGGTTGTGTTCTTCACCGGAAATTTTCAAACGCAGATTGCCCACGATCTTTCCCGCGATATCGCGTTGCAACGACATTAAGTCCGAGACTTTCTCGGTATACTGCTCGCCCCAAAGCTGCTTGTTATCACGCACGTCAACCAGCTCGGTGCTGATGGTTATGTTATCTCCACGCTGTACGATTCGTCCCGTTAGAATTGCTCGTACGCCCAGTTCTTTCCCCGCCATGAATGGATCGGTCTCTTTCCCTTTGTAGCGGAAGACAGAGCTGCGCGCGATCACTTTGAGACGGGGAAGTTGAGTTAGGCTGTTGATGATGCCTTCGGTCAAGCCATCGGAAAGATACTCCGAATCGGGATCGTGATTCTGATCGACGAACGGCAACACTGCGATTGACTCGATCGCGACTTCGGTGTTGCGGGCATGCAGATAAGCGCCGACGCCAAAGGCTGCGACAAGTAGCACAAGCAGAGCAATCGCCGCCACCAGTTTGTGGTGTCTGATTCCCGAAACAACGTACTCCGCGCTCGATGGTGAGTGCGCCCCGGCGGGAGTTGTCGCAGTGACGGCGCCTGAGACGGTCGCCGCCACGCTCGGCCCCCTGCTGGTTGAAGCCGACGATCGCAGCTCCGGCGCGACGGTACGTTCAATTTCCGCATCCACTTCGAGCTTACGTTTCAGGCTTTTCAAATCGATCAGCAAGTCTTTCGCGGTCTGATAACGCTCCTCGCGATCCTTTGTCAGCGCCTTGGTGGCGATGCGCTCCAACTCCGCTGGTACCCCGTGTGCAAAGCGCGTCAGCGGCGCGGGCTCTCGCTGGAGAATTAGCGAAATCGTCTCGGTTGGAGTCTCGCCGGGGAACGGCACATGTCTGGCGATCATCTCGTAGAGAACCGCGCCCAGACTCCACAGGTCGCTGCGAGCATCGACGTGGATTCCTTTTGCCTGTTCGGGCGACATGTAATTCGCCGTGCCCATTACCGTGCCGGCGTCGGTATTGACCATCGCTCTAGTAGGCGCTTCGGTATCGGTCGTGGAACCCTTTGGCTCGGTGAGTTTTGCCAGACCGAAATCGAGCACCTTAATGTAGCCATCGTGACGAACCATGATGTTCTCTGGCTTGATGTCGCGATGGATGATCCCCACGGCGTGAGCCGCGGAGAGCGCACTACCAACTTGAATCGTGATCTCCAACGCCTCCGCCAGGTTCAGTCCCGCACTAATGCGCTGCCGCAAAGTCTCTCCGTCAATGAACTCAGTGGCGATGAAACGCGAACTCCCGGTGACGCCGATTTCATAAATCGTGAGGATGTGCGGATGATTCAAGGCCGAGGCCGCCCTGGCTTCCTGAACGAATCGTTGCAGGCGTTGCGGATCCGAGGCGAGGGTTTCCGGAAGAATCTTAATAGCGACCGTTCGATCCAACTCCAGGTCGCGCGCAAGGTAAACTTCGCCCATCCCGCCCTCACCAATCTTCGAGCGGATTTCGTAGCGGCCTAGTTTTGTGCCGGCGATTAGAGTCATCCGATTTATCTCCCCACATTACTCCGACGGCTTCTTACGGCTGGCCTGTCTTCGTGCGTCGCGTTCGAGGAAGTCGCGTTCGAGTGCCGGTGAGCGGGGTGGCGAACCTCTGGCGGCGCGGCGGCGGCTTGAAGCTCTCGCATAACTGCTTCAGGAACG